>NZ_RHNQ01000044.1 GCF_003946275.1 Loigolactobacillus backii | reverse complement strand
AGTAAACAAAAAGCACATTCACCGAAGTGAATGTGCCGTTCAAAATCTCCACCAATACGATTTGACAGAGACCCAAATTATATATGTCGTACCCCCTTTTTTAATCGTAAAACTAAGAGGGGCTGGGACAAAAGTCCTAGCCCTTTCTTGTTTCCGAACATTGCTCTAGAACGTGCGCCAAAAGTCTGGGTTCACGTGCCTAACTACAGCTGATCCAATAACCATAGTACGGTTATTGGATCAGCTTACGTTACGCAGTGAACCCAAAACCGACTTTTGCCCCACTCCCCTTGTTTTTATATGCCTATTTTTTAATATTGTCACCTAAATCGTCGGTCTTTTTCTTTAAGTCATCCGCCGTTTCTTTGGCCTTGCCTTTAGCCTGATCTGCCTTACCCTTGGCCTTTAGCTTCTCATTATTAGTTAAATCGCCAGTCTTTTCCTTGATCTTACCTTTTACTTTATCGAGTTTTCCAGTCATAAAATGACCTCCCTTAATTTATTAACTTAAGTATGACAAATTAAGGAAGGTCGATGCCAGAAATATGCTGACTAAAAACTATCTTTTCAAAGACACTGCTTAAACTCGTAAACCTTATTTAATCAATGCCATGCCACACATATTGTGCCCGTTGTCCACCAACGAGTTTAGGCCGACTGCGTAAATAAGTCACGTGCGCGGCACCAATCTCTTTAATTGAAGTACGAACGGGGATCTGAACAAATTTAACGTGCATTCCGATTGAAGTATCACCGATATCCAATCCTCCGGCGGCAACAATGTGTTCCACTTCTACTGGATCAGCAAAGCGTTCGTACGCCGCCATTTGTGCCGCCCCACCAGCGTGTAATGCTGGTACAACTGTTACTTGATCAAAACCACGTTTTTCGGCCTCTGTCCGCTCCAATAGTAATGAGCGATTGATGTGTTCACACCCCTGAACGGCCAAATGTAAACCACGCTGCTTAAACACCGTCATTAATACATCAATAACGGCCCGGCCAATCGCAATCGACGAATCCTTGCCAATTTGTTGACCGTGAATCTCACTGGTACTGCAGCCAAGTACAAGTAACGAATCCTTAGGAAAATTAGCCTGATCTAAGAATTCAGTTACCCCCTGTACTAATTGCTGGCGAATTTCCGTTAAATCAAAAGTTGCCATTTTGTCACCTCATTAATGAATTTGACTCTATTCTACCATTTAACCGCCAAAATACGTCGCCAGTTAATTACACACTTATTAAAAATGTGCATTTAATTAACTTAAATAGAAAAAAAGTGCTTTAAATCAGGCCTAAGCCTAATTAAACGCACTCTCTCATTCGTTACTTAGCTATTTGCATTATTATCAGCAATCTTTTGTTCAGAGCTCCCAAGGTCAACGATCTTAGTTGTACCGTTAGTTGTTTTCAAATGTGCCGTTGTGTAACGGAAAGTTTGAATTCGAGGTTGCTTACCAGAACTTGCCAAGTAATGGGTTGTATAAGTCACATCAAAATTAACTGTTGCATCAGTCAAAGACTGCGCCTGGACCTGGTTAACCTTAACGGCAAAATCTGTGTAGTCAATATTACTAGTTGGCATCTGTGCTTGTTGAATAAATTTATTCAAGCGTGAATACCAATCAGCACTAGCTCCCTGCGTAAAATAATTAGCCAACTGTTGATTGGTTTGATAACTTTTATTCTGCCCGTGAGTTTCACTGCTAACTGTTTTATAAAGTTGTTCTAAAGAATTTTGCGCTTTAGTTGTTGTTAAAAATTGCGGTAAGGAAGCATCAATTGTCTGGCCGTCACTGTTTTTAGAAATTGTAGCGGCCTTTGACTGATACGTTTTAGAATCCACCGTTTTTTTGACCACCACTTTAAGGTCCGGCTGCCAAGTTAATGAATTCAACTTAAGCTGGCCATTCTTTAGATCACCCTTTTTTTCATTGTTAACGTAAACCTGCCCGTCAGCGACATTACTCTGAATAACCGGCGCCACTGGCTTCAACGTTAAATCGATGGTCTGTGCGTCGGCCGCTAAAAAAGTCGGATAAGCTGTACGTTTCAGTGTTTTATTTTGCGTCTCGCCAGTAACAGTTAGTGTATATTTGCCAGGAATAAACGGCCCAATTTTTTGGACCGTGTTTTCTTTTTTCGCCGTCATATTTTGTCCATCTAGGTAAATCGAAGGTGACGGAATATCAGTCTTAATTAAACGGTAAATTGGTTTAATCTCTAATTGGTATTTATCAAAAATAAACGTCCGACCTGTTTTAACAAAGGATAAGGTTCCATCCGTCGTTTTAGAATCTGTTTTCAGTTGTTTTTTACTAGTAGCCAAATAATTCTTATTAGCCCTTAAATAGCGAACAAAAGGTCGGCTATTACCAAGATTTAGCGTTAAGTTCTTGTTTGAACTAACCATCACGTCACTAACCGTGCTTGGTTTCTCAGTTGCTAAAGCAGTAAAAGTACGGTCCAATTGCGCCTGCCGACTATAGTGTGCTTTTCCCCAAAAGAAAGCAATTAACAAAACGATAATAAGCGCAATCAGCACACCTAACCAAGTTCTTAGCGAGCGCTGCTTTTTCGCATTAGAACTGCGCTGAACCTTTTCTTCAGGATTAGTCTTCTTTTCATTAGTTGTCGGTTTTGACCCTTTTTGGGCGGTTTCTGTGGCAGAAATGGCCTGAGAATCATCCTTAACTGGCTCTGCTGGCTGTTCCAATTTTTTTGCAATCGGCCGCTTAACCGGTGCCTGTGAGTCTTCCGTTGCTTTGGGCTTTACGGTCTTTTTAACCGGCTGATCGGTCTTCAGCGCGGGTGCTTGTTGCGCCTTATCCTCTGCAGCTGAACTACTTGCAATCTTAGCTTGTTCTTGATCGTTTGAAACTGCCCGAACTTGATCAACCAAATCCGAAATATCTTTTGTTTTATCTAAAGCATGCGTTACCCGCCGACTTTCCATTGCCGAACTAGCAACAGATTCCCCTTTTTTCGGGGTTAGCTTAGGTTCCTCAGCGGCAATTTGAGTGCTTGCCGCCTTTAATTTCTTGAAAATTTCTTCAGGATTTTCTTCAGAATTAATTTCTGATAAAATATCGGCCGCTGAAGTTGCAACATTATTAGCTGAATCAGCAGCCTTTTGCTTATCGGTTGCCGCTGTTTGGGTTATTTTTTTCTTTGCCACTTCAGATGCCGGCTTATTATCTGCCGGTTCCCCTGTCGTTTGCTGCCGATAAGCAACTAAATCAAAATGACAGTTGGGACATTTTTGATCAGCAGCAGTGATTGGTGCACCACAGTTAGGGCAAAAGAATTCCCCTGCGCCTAGATCGCCCAAATCAGTCGCAAAAAGGTGCGTATTTAATTTCAAATGTGCCAATCGATTCATTCTGTGACTCCTTCTTCTAGGCCAAAATCCGAAATTTCGTTAACTTATAATTTTTTAAAGCACTGCTATCATTATTTAAAAACCGATTAATTTGTGCTGCTACCGGTCCTTAACCCCGCAATAAACACTGGGTAAATTCAAAAAAATGCTACCTTTAGAATAGCATTATTTAGCCAGCGCTTCAATTTCAATTTTCTTAAGTTTACCAGTTATTCAAGTGCCGCTGGTGCTTCCTGTAATTCAACCAGTTTCTGATTGATTTCAGTTGTAATTTTGGCCTCAATTTCGGTCGGTTTGGCTAAGAATTCAGTCACGGTTGCCATTTCATCGATGCGCATTCCCGATTTGTTTAAGTTTTCGGCGGTCGTAATTAAATATAGCCTAACGGGAACCTCATCTTCACTATTGGTCAATAGTGCAATTTTATCAACTAACTCAAATGGTAAATTGATAATACCAGCCTGTAATTCAATCGTTGCTGGCACTTCAAATGGCAGCATTAATTTAAATTGACTGATTTGATTTTCTTTTAAATTTGAAAGCAAGAATTGGTAACCTGGCGCTAATAATTTAGTCATGTCTTTTTTCAAATCTGCTTGTTTGATTTCAATCTGGTCACTGGTAAATGTTTCTGCCCTGACCTGATCCAAAAAATCCTGTGTCTTAATCTTCATTTTGATTTCCTCCGTATGGCTCGGCCAAACTAACTAAGCCAATGCTTTTAAAATTGGTGTCGCACCGTTAACAACAGTAATAATTTTTTCATTAGCCGGTTTAATCACAAGTTGAACTAATACTTCGGCAACGTCTTCACGGGTAATTGATTTACCCGCCGATTTATCAGGATCAACTGTTACTAGTCCAGTCGCCGGATCATTCGTTAGAGCTCCTGGACGCAAAATTGTATAGTTAAGTTGGCTCCGATTAATTAACCATTCATCGGCGTAATACTTGGCAACATAATACGGTCGAATACCTGATTGCGGCCAAAAAGTACGATCGGCCGTTCCCATTGCACTTACCATTAAATAATGTTTAACTCCAGCAAGTTTTGCCGCCGTCATCGTCTTGACGGCACCATCTAAATCAATATTGAGTGTACCATCATAGCCAGTCTTGCCACCTGAACCGGCCGTAAAGATTACCGTGTCACAATCTGAAAATGCCGCTGCCATTGTTTCTGGTAAATCAAGCAAATCAAACTGCCGACTTTTAACGCCAATTTTCGTAAACAAGGCCGCTTGTTCCGAATCACGAATTCCGGCAATAACATCCTGCCCGGCTTGGTGTAACTTAGCAGTTACCATCTGACCAATCTGACCATGAGCACCAACTACAAAGACTGTCATAATCGTTCCTCCTCGTATTATATAAATATAGTTGTTATCTTATGTGAATCAATTATTCTTTTCTTCCAATGAACGCGGTTTGGCAACTGCAAGGATGAAAACTGTACTCAAAATCAGCACTGTTCCAATAATTTCGGCTAAACCAAACTTCAAATGTAAGTATAACACCGAAACGGCGGTTGCAGCTAAGGGTTCAAATGCATCTAGCAACCCAACTGCGGTCGCCGAAATATACTGCAAACTCGCTAAGTAAACAAAGTAGGCTACGACTGACCCTAAAATAACGATAAACCAATAGGCCAACTGACCCCGCCAATCAAGTCGCGGGACATCACGCCAAATTGGCTGACGAAAATTAAACAAAATACCACCAATCGTCATTGACCAACCTGAAACGGCTAGTGAACCATATTGATCCAATAAGCCCTCTGGTAGCAGTACATAGGCAGCCGCGGCAATACCCGTTACAATTCCCCAAAAAAGGGCGGCTGGTGCCACAGTTAATTTGGTCGGGTTACCCCCGCTGACTAATAAGTAAGTGCCAACTAAAGCCGCAATAATAGCAATAACGTCTGGGCGCCGCGGTTGTGTGCGATAACGAAAAGCAATGTAAAGCACGATAAAAATTGGTGATAGAAACTGTAAAATGGTGGCAGTCGCCGCATTACCCACCGCAACTGCTTTATAGTAAACGTATTGCATCGCCGTCATGCCAAAAATCGTGAAAATTAAAAGTTGCATAATTGACCGCCGACTGCGCCAAATACCTAATATTTGGCGACGTTGTGCTGGCCAAAAGCTACCTAGTATCAACAAAATCACGCCGGCAATTAACATTTTAGAGCCAATCAACCAGTCCAAGTTTACTCCATAGTCATCAAATAAAAGCTGTGCAACTGGACCAGCAATCCCCCAAAGGATGGCCCCACCTGAAGCCAACAAAATTCCCTGTGTTTGTCTTCCCATTAACTTACTTACCTTCCTTACTGCTAATTATTCAGTGAAACCAAAGCGTTTAAAAATACCTTTACTAGTTTCTCCCTAGCCAATTTAGTGGAAACATGTTTGAAAAAGCAGATTCCTGCGGTTGCCATGTTTCAACTTGGCGGTCTTTGCCTTAGTTGAATGGACAACGTATGAAGCATCTAGATTATTAGCGAGTTGTGCTAATAATCCTCAATTGCGGAATAGTAGCTACAACAGCCAAATCACCTTTTTCAAAGGTAATTCGTCTGTTTAGGCTAATCCTCAGAATCTAACCGCTTTTTCAAACACTCTCTATTAATCTTCATCTTCTGGCATAATAACTGCTTGATTAACCTTTGCTGCCGCCACCAACTCTGAACTATCCAATCGACTGGCAATGCCCCAGCGGTAAAAGATCAGTGCCACTACCGTGATGGTTAAAAAATCCCACGGATAATGCAACCAATTAATGCCACCAAATCCTTTACTACCAATAAAAGAAACAACGGACAGAAAGGCCAAGTATACGATTAACCACAAGCTTCCTTTCACTTGTTCCCGCCATAACTTCCAGCCATAGCGGTGCTCGTAATAAACGTAAAATGGTAACCCCAACAAAATAACACAGATCACTTCTACAGTTGTGGGCCACATTGCCCAATAAGTTGCCAGACTTGCTAACACAAAGGCAAGTGGTGCCATTACGTGTAGCCATTTTGATTTAAACGGCCGCTTAAAATTAGGCCGCATTTTTCGTAGTGAGATTGCCGTAACTGGTCCGGTTAAATAGGCGATTAAGGTAGAAGTTGAAATGACACTGGCCAAAGTACTCCAATTCCGAAAAACACTAACTAACAGCATACTGACAAAAAGGTCCACCAACATGGCAAAGCGCGGAATTAAGTAACGCCGATTCAAACGGCCTAACCAGCCTGGCATGTGCCTATTTTGCGTCATTGCGGCCAAGGTCCGTGCGGTCGTTGCGGCAAAGGAAACACCAGTTCCAAATGGCGAAACAAAGGCGTCTAGATAAAGTAATAGTGAGAGCCAATATAGCCCTAACATCATCGCCAAATCAGCAAATGGTGATTGAAAATTCAACCCATGCCAGCCAACTCGTGCCAATAAGGAAGGTCGAACACTTCCAATAAAGGTAACCTGCAGTAATGTGTAAATAACTGCGCTAATGGCCAACGAAATGGCAATTCCACGTAAAATATTTTTGTGTGGTCGTTCAATTTCACTTCCCATATTAATTACCGTTTGAAAAGCGTTATACGAAAAGATAATTCCTGAGGCCGTTGTTGCCTCAAAAATGGCCGAACTGCCATAAGGCGCAAAAGTTTGCCAATTATGCCCAAAGTTGCTTGCATGAAAACCGGAAAAAAGCAATAGTAAAATAGTTAAAGTAGGAATCAGCATTTTAAAAATGGCCAGTAAACTAGTAAAACGCGTTAATAGTTTGACTGACCAAAAATTTAGTAATGTGAAAATTAGCATGAAAATAAACACGACTCCAAGACCAGCCGTCGTTACATTTCCCTTGGCCAAAAAATGGTGTGTCCAACTCGCCCACGACCAGGGCCAAGAACTCATATACTGGACGGCCGCAACCGCCTCAATTGGAATAATTGTAACTAATGAAACCCAATTAGCCCACGCTGCAATAAAGCCAAGTAGTGGTCCGTGACTATACTGGGCATAGCGGCTCATCCCTCCACTTTCGGGAAACATCGTACCGAGTTCAACGTAATTAAACGCAATTGTGATAATAACTACTGCGCCGATTATCCAAGAAATAATCGCTGCCGGACCAGCAACACGCGCGGCCTCACCAGAACCAAAAAGCCAGCCGGAACCAATAATTGAGCTTAAGGCCAACATCACCAGCGAAAACAACCCCATCTTTTGCCTTTCCATAATAATTCCCCCGTAAAAAGATATTTACTTATTGTATTCTTTTTTTACAAACAAAAAAAGAGGCCTAGTCTAGGCTAGTCCGTGTAATTTGCAGAGACTAGTCGTCAAAAAGAGCCACTTTTTATTTAATTTTTATTTAAGCGCTTGCCAAACCCAATTTTCAATTTCTGGTAAATCTTCGCCGTTTTCGCGAATATAATCGTGGTGTTTTTGTAGTTGCTGATCCATTTGCTGAATGAATGCGGCGGCCTTATCTTGGTATCCGGCAACATGCATCATGATGTCCTTGGCCAAATGATAACGATCCAATTCATTAACTACCCGCATATCAAAAGTTGTCGTGATGTCGCCTTCCTCACGGTAACCATGAAACATCACGTTTCGGTTATGGCGATCATAGAAAATTGAACGAATCAGATCTTCAAAACCATGGTAGGCAAACAAAACGGGCTTATCAGCCGTAAAGTAATGATCAAACTCTTCATCACTTAAACCACGTGGATCCAATTTGGGGCTTCGTAACTTGAGTAAATCAACAACGTTAACAAAGCGAATCTTTAATTCTGGAAAACTATCGTGAAGTAAATTAATGGCAGCCAGGCTTTCCATATTAGGCTCTGTGCCAGCGGCCGCAATAACAACATCAGGTTCACTACCTTGATCAGTTGACGCCCAATCAATAATTCCTAGCCCCTGCTGAGCAAGCATTGTCGCTTCATCAATTGAATAAAATTGCGGCCGTGGTTGCTTTGAGGTGATCAAGATATTAACTTTTTCGCGACTATTGAAGATTAGCGGGCTTACCGCCAATAGTGAGTTTGCGTCGGCCGGTAAATATTCCCGGATGAATTCCGGTTTCTTTTCGGCCATATGCGTTAAAATACCTGGATCCTGGTGTGTATAACCATTATGATCCTGTTGAAAACTTGTTGAAGTCGAAACAATGTTTAATGATGGATAATCGTGGCGCCAATCAAGTTCTGCGGCCTTACGAATCCATTTGAAGTGCTGGGTTAGCATTGAATCCACAACGCGTAAGAAAGCCTCGTAACTTGTAAATAAACCATGCCGACCAGTTAATGTGTAGCCCTCATTGAAGCCCTCGGCCTGATGCTCGGACAATTGTGAATCAATAATCCGTCCTGCCGGTGCTAAAGCCTCATCTTGCGGTTCTTCAATTTTCTCTAACCACTGCCGTTTAGTGACATCAAACAGACTGTATAAGCGATTAGACATCGTCTCGTCCGGTCCAAATATCCGGAAATTAGTTGGATTTAATTTAACTAAATCCGCAAGGTACTGCGACCAGATTAACATGTCTTGCTGAACTTGTGTCCCCCGCTTTGTATTATCTAGAGCATATTTTTTATAGTCAGGCAAACGTAGATCATGGGGATCAATTCCCCCATTCGTAATTGGATTAACCGCCATCCGCCGCATTCCTTTTGGCGCTAAATTGCGTAATTCAGGCTTCAAGCTACCCTTTTCATCAAATAATTCTTCTGGCCGGTAAGATTTTAACCAAGCAGTTAATGAATCGCTATGCTCCATATCATTAGCATCCACCGGAATCGGAATTTGGTGGGCCCGGAATGAGCCTTCAATTGGTTCACCATCCCAAGTTTTAGGCCCAGTCCAGCCCTTGGGAGCACGGAAAATAATCATTGGCCATACTGGTTGGGTTGGATCGTTATTGTCCCGCGCCTTTTTTTGAATTGCCTTAATTTTTTCAATTGCTTCATCCATCACCGCAGCCAATTCAGGATGCATTTTTTCAGGAGCATCACCTTCAACAAAAAGCGGGTCCCAGCCTGCACCTTCAAAGTACTTAGTTAGTTCCTCATCCGTTTTTCGCGCTAAAATAGTTGGATTAGAAATTTTAAAACCATTCATATTAATAATCGGCAAAACAGCACCATCATTTATTGGATTAATAAAGGCATTACTAAACCAAGATGCGGCCAAGGGTCCAGTCTCAGTTTCACCATCACCAATAACGGCTGCGGCAATAACTTCGGGATTATCCAAAATGGCCCCTGTTGCGTGAGACAAAGTGTAGCCTAGTTCGCCACCTTCATGGATTGACCCCGGTGTTTCTGGTGCGGCGTGTGAAGCAATCCCACCTGGGAAGGAAAACTGTTTAAATAACTTTTTCATACCCAATTCGTCCTGTGAAACTTCCGGATAAATATCACTATAAGAACCATCAAGGTAAGAATTTGAAACCATTACTTGCCCACCGTGACCTGGTCCTTCTAAATAGAACATATTTAAATCATATTTATTAATAACTCGGTTCAAATGCGCATAAATAAAGTTCTGTCCAGCGATAGTCCCCCAATGGCCGATCGGATGTACCTTCACGTCAGTATCTTTTAATGGCCGTTTCAGTAATGGATTATCCCGTAGATAGAGTTGCCCAACCGATAAAAAGTTAGCGGCCCGCCAATAAGCATTCATTAACGCAAAGTATTCAGGTGAAGCGTAGTCAACAGTTTGCTGTTCCATAATTGGTAGCTCCTTTAGTTTAAATTAGTTTTCGTCATTTCATTTTCTATAATACCAATTAATAATTAAAAATCAACTTTTGTGATTATTGGTACGCTCCAATTATAAAACTAATTTTTTGCCTAAATAAAAAATTTGCTTCGGTTGCGGCCAAAGCAAATCAAAATTCTACTATATTATATGCGCACTAGCACTATATGAAGCTGAGACAAAAGTCCTAGCCGCTTACTATTTCTGAACGTTACTCTAAAACGTGCACCAAAAGTCTGGGTTTACTTCACGCAAGCTAATCCAAAACCGACTTTTGTCCCACTCCCTATCTGAACTAATCTTTCGGCTCAATCGAAACGAAGGAATTAAACTTAAGGTACGCGTAATGCAAACGCATCGTTGAATATTCAATCGGCGTTCCGTCATCAAGAAAGAAGATGCCCGCCATGATGCCAACTGGTTCAGTCGGCTTTAACCGTAATTGTTGTTGGTCTTCTTCGTTAGAAGGCGCCGCCGAGATTGTTAAATAAGCCTTCGTCACTGCCTGTTTTCTTTTTTTCTGTAGAAAATTAAAAATTGATTCTTCCGCAATTCTTTGATTTAATTCTGGCAGAAATTTAATTGGTAGGTAACTTAACTCAATCATAAACGGTACGTTATCCAATAAACGCAGGCGCTTGATTCGGTAAACAAAGTCATCCTTTTGGAGAAATAAATCCCGCGCTAATTCTTCGGTCACCTTAACGACATCAAATGCCAATAGCTTAATACCCGGCTTTTTACCGGCCATCTGCAGATTGTCGGTAATGCCTAGGTTGGCCCCCTGATAATTAAACACTGATTGGTTTTCCAAATAAAGCGGATTGATAAATGTACCCGAACCACGTTTTTTAAAAATAATACCGTCACTGGCCATAATTGCTAGAGCCCGCTTCACTGAGCTACGGCTAACTTGATAAATAGCGGCCAAAGAACGCTCATCCGGCAATTTCATGTCCGGGGCGTACTTTCCGGCAAAAATTTGTTTTTTTAAATCACGAATAATTTTTTGATAAACTAAATCAGCCATTTATCTTTTCTCCTTCCACCTGATTAGCCAGAAATTCACCTAAAACAGCATTAAAAGCCTGAGATTGTTCGGCCATGACGATGTGACCTGCTTCCGGAATAACAACGGCTGTCCCTCTTACTGCCATTTTAGCGGCAACTTGAGCAAACCGGGGTGGAAAGAAGGGACTGTTGCCACCAGCAATAATCAAAGCCGGACACGTCAGGGAAGACAAGACATCACGCCAATCTTGAAGCCCATGATCTAACAAAAAAGGAAAGTTTAGCTTTGCATCATAAGCCTGCTGTTTGGCCGCGTACTGAACCGCCTGAAATGTTTGATCATCAATGTGTTTAAAGGTGGAATGGCCAAACGGCTTCCGTAAATAAGAAATAAAGTTTTCTTCGGTTAACGTTTTAAAACCATACGTCCAAGTTTGATCGTTAATCATTTTAGGTGATTGATCAACATCGATAATCGCCCGCACATTTTGGTCACCAAATAAAGATAGGTAAGCAAAAATGGTTGCGGCCCCCATTGAATTTCCCAAAAGGATCACCTGCTTAAGCTTTAATTGTTGAATAAGCTCGGCCAAATCCATTGCGTGGCGCGAAATTCGCCGCCCCTTTGCCGTTTGTTCAGATTGTCCTTGATTGCGGCAATCCAAATTAATCACTCGGTAATGTCGGGCAACCAGGTATGTGATTTGCTGCAACCAAATTTCTTTATAACCACCAATTCCCGTTAAAATTATGATGGGTTGTCCTTGGCCCTCATCGGTATACGTCAAGCGTACAAAATCATTTGTTGTAAAGTTCATTATTGACACCACCAATTTTTAAATCGTTTTCTTCTGTAAGTCAGCATACCGTTTTTTAAATTTTAACTCAATAATACTTTTTTGATTAATCTAGTACATCGTAGCGTTCAGATTTAAATTGAATTATATCGCGATTAAAAATAATGCTTATGCCACTTGGCCACGGAACTATACGTGAACAGATTTAGTTAGGTTCCATTCCGGCGTTAACCATTCTTGTAGCAAAGGCAAAAGGGCACAATTATAAGGCCCATAAACTTGTCTCCGCGGCTAAGTTCGTCTCGGTCACCACAGGAAGTTGCTTTTTCAAATTTGGTTACCTTAAATTAGTTAGGAAAATACTAGTAAAAATATTTTCCAAACATAATCTAGGTTTTGTTGCTAGGCAACCTTTGACATTGGAGGTATGATAGGAGTATTAGTTAGAATGTTTCGAGAACGTCTAAAAAAGCGTTCAACTCCTACTTTGCAATTGAAGTGTTGCACTGAAGTCTTTTCCAAACACAACTTATGTCACTTATTCTTGGAGGAATCTTTTTGGTTTTTAAAAAATTTCAGAACATTAATGAAATCAAGCGATTAATTAATCGCCAAAATAGTTTACAAAAGCGTGCCCTTACCCTATTACAAAAAGGCGAACCTAATAAAGGAGCCTTACTGCAGCAGCTCAACAAAAATATCGGTCAACGACGGCGAATGACGCAAGAGATGATCAACGTTATGCTAGACATTTTTAAGACGGAGAAAATCACGAGCGTACCAACTGGCAGTTTTTATTTATTCTCTAGAACAACGCTTAATCCCCACGATCGTGAAACAAACGAATTATTGCTACAGCTAAATAAGCAAGACACCTACGTTGTTACACTTACGGCCGGCAAATCTGATCAATTATTTGCTAGCCCCAGACGTGCTTGGTTATTTACGTTGGCCGGCGATCACATTAGCTTACGACTACCCACCCAAAATGATGCTGATGCGCTACACCTTGAGTTACCGGATAGTGTTAAATCAACTAAAGATAGCAGTAATTCCCAGAAAAAGATTGTCAAAAAGCCGGCACTGCAAAAACAAATATCCAAAAAGGCAATTACTAAACAACCTAGCAGTCAGGCCACAAAGCTGCCGCACCAACGAAAGCAAGTGAAACACAGTGCCAAGCCCCAGATAAGTAACACAAGTAGTGAACCACAAACTACTAGTAGTGCTGCTGCAAGGCCACAATCAATTGCCACAAATTCAATAAACAGTATTGCTCAGTCTAATGCGCCAGTTGCCTCTGCGGCTAAGTTGATTACGGCACCGATCGCCACTTCAACTGCGCCAAACTCACCGGCTAAGTCTGATGACATTGCTGCTCAGCCTGCAAAAAAGGCGACGATTAGTACTTCTCGTGATCCCAAAGAGCTTATTACTGAATTAGTTGGGGCTGGTCAGGCCTACCGCGTTATTGGCCTTGATTACGGTAAGATCAATATGATTACGGCTACCGATGGAATGGACCACTTACTTCAGGTTCCCGGGTCAGTTATTTCGAATCATATCTTAGAGTACCAACACGCCATTCGCCAGTTACAATTAGGATCCATTGATCTAGACGATGACGTTGAATTGGCTCGTTTGACCTATATGCTTAAACGCTACGTCCTTAAATCCTGCCGTAAAATTGTCAGTCGTTTAGTTGAATTTTATGGCAACAACGTTATCTACGTGACAGAAATGCACCCAAGCTTAAAGACTGGCCGACCACAAAATATTATCTTAAGTCCTGATTATTTCTACAAAGCACTGTTCACCGTTTTATTTGAAATGGTGGGCGATCGGGCAGCCGTGATTCAGGTTCCTAATAACGAAACCTCAATTATTTGCCCTTGGTGTGGCTTTACTAATGCTGATAATCGTCAAAAAGAAGTTCATCAATTTAAATGTTTGAACTGCGGTCACACGATTAATGATGACCAAGTCGCAGCAATTAATATTCGTCAGCGCGGCTTGCGGCAGATCTCAGAATTAACTAAGCACTTGAGTGTTACACCAACTAAAATTAACGTTAGTGAAAATTAATTTAATATAAAAGTTACGTCAAAAATCCAGCGTGGGTTGCTTGAGCCGCCTAGCATGAATTTAATTTGGCGTAACTTTTTTTGTCAAAAAGACATTTTCTTGAAGTCCCTTACCACGGGCGCTAAACTAGTAGGTGTCTGGAAAGGTGCTCAGATTCTACTCCACAAACAATTATTGGCGAAAATTACTCACAGGAAGTGGAACAGCATCAAAGCTGTTGTTCCAACTCAATTGTGTCCTAACTAAACAATTAAATTAATCAATAATCAGAGCTCAACCACTGCCAAGGCGAAATGGAGGCGCTGGCGTATCACTGTTACTCGTTCTCAACAACACTTTCTAGCAAGTATCAGTTGCTAGTTCCTATTCGCTAAACAGAACTCGCTTCCCGTTGTCGATTGAACTAAGGCGAAGACCGCCAAGTTCAAGTCGCACCCGTGTCGAAGGTACTTGATGACCGAATTGTGGTCATTTAGTACCTTGCGTGATTGACAAGATCCATTTTCTTTTCCGAATGGGTTAAATCGGAAAGAAAATTAGCTTGGCAACGCGCCACGCGTTCCAAACGCCAGCGCCGGAATGGAACCTAACTAAATCTGACCACGTGTAATTCAGTAACCAAGTGGCATAAGCATTATTTTCAGTAGCGATATAATTTAATTTAAATATGAGCGCTACACGCCGCTAGAATAATAATCGGAAATAGTACCCGGCTAGAATCTTTGTCCCGGCCCCCATTTTTGTGGCAAAAGCCTAACCGACACTGAGAAATAAGGAGGAATTAGTTTTGCAAAAATCACGGCGGCCACTTTATTATTTGTTGGCATTTTTACTACCTTTAATAACTTTAAGCGCTGCTTTTATGCAATTAGGTTTGGCCCCCTTTGGCTCCCACAATTTATTAATTAGCGATATGGGTACTCAATACATAGCCTTTTTCACAGAACTACGTCGTCATTTATTAACCCATCAGTTTAGTTTTTACTCGTTTTCACTTTCGTTAGGTGATAGCGCCTTTCCCTTATTCGCTTATTATCTAATTAGTCCGTTCAATCTTATATTGCTGCTTTTCAAGGCCTCAGAAGTCCCAGTGGCCATTAATTTTATTATTTTATTAAAAATTGCAATGATTGGTTTAAGTATGGCGTACTACCTGCAACGTGTTTACCGTAAAGTAAGTCTGACCACTTTATTATTTAGTACCGCCTATAGCCTCTGTGGCTTTGTGGCAATGTATTTCTACGATATTATGTGGCTAGACGCACTGATTTACCTACCGCTAATTACATTGAGTATTGGTCATCTATACAACACAAAGAAAACTGGTCTTTATTTTGTCACGCTCGCTTTAACAATTATAACGAACTACTACCTCGGTTATATGACCTGTTTATACGCGCTCTGTTATTTTGGCTACCTACTAGCAAATGATAAAACAACAGGTGATTCATGGCCCCACTACCTCAAGAAAAAAAGTCAGTCAATCATTCAATTTAGCCTGACATCGCTTTTTTCTGGTTTAGCGACTGCCGTTATTTTATTACCTGCAATGCTTGGTATGCTAAAAACAAGTAAAGAACAGCTTAGCTTAACAAGTTTCTTACCCTTACCCAAATTTGGTCTGGATATTTTTACTCAATTCGGTGTGGGTGGCAGTAATTATGCGGGTCGACTACACCATCCGCCAAGCTTATTTGTCGGTTCATTAATGTTTTTATTATTAATCATGTTCTTCCTAAGCCCACAAATTAAGCAACACCAAAAAAATACCGCTGGCACTTTTCTCGGCCTGATTGGTCTGAGTCTTTGGCTCTTACCAATTAATACTATCTGGCATATGTTTCAGCAACCAAATGGTTTTCCTTTTCGCAATGTCTATATGTTTTCGTTTATTGCTATCAGCTTGGCCTATCAGGTTTGGCTGACTAAGCCTTGGCACACCCCACGATTAATCTGGCACAGTGGCGTAATTGCGGCCACCCTTTTAATCATTGGTTATCTCAGTGCCAATTTAATCCAATTTATTGTTAAGCATTACTTTAATGTTCGTTACCCATTTTTTGTCAGTAACCGATATTTGCTTTGGTCACTAATATTTATTTTACTTAGTACCTGCCTACTAACTTTCCGGCAACGACACTTACCCATGCTGGTCTTGGCTCTATTATGCTTAAGCGAATTGGTACTTAACTTTACGACTGCTCTAACGACCGCCCCACTTGGTAATCAACCAATTTACGCTAAAAACTACGAAACGGAAGCACGTTGGATCAAGAAAAGCCGCGTAAAAACATTTTACCGGTTAAATAGTCAAAATTCGCTGATTAGTCGTGCCTTTCGTGAACCCTATAATAATTATAACGACGCCGCGCTCTTTGGCTTTCGTGGCATTAGTATGTACAGCTCCACCTTGAATAATCAAACACGGACAATGCTGCTTCGCTTAGGGCTGTTTAGTAAGAATGATCGCCGAATTAGCAATGAAGGGACAACCTCATTTACCAATCTACTCTTAGCGGAACAAAAAGAACTTAGCATGACCACCAACTCTTATAAGCTGACCAATCACCCTGAATCACTAGGGCTTGGTTTTGCCGTCAACAAAGATTTGCAACACGTTAAGTTAGTTAAAGGTGATCCACTACTCAACCAGAATCATAGTTTACAGAGCATGCTTGGAAATCACGTTAATTACTTCCAAACACTTACTGTTGTTCAGCATAAGAAAAATCAAACTAAATACGGGCACCATTATGATCTACAAATGAAGGTCCCAACAAATGGGCCGCTTTACGCCTATTTTCCAAATATTCCTGTCGATCACGTTTCCTTACACATTAATGGTCGAAAAAAGCGAACTCGAATTAAAGTGACCACCCACGCAAATCTCGCTTTAGGAACATTCAAGAAAGGACAGATTATTCACGTTCAATTAAAGACGCCTAAAAAATTAGGTAAGATCACTAGTCGCTTTGCCCAACTTGATCAAAGCAAATTTCAAACGGCCGCAACCACGCTACGAGCTAACACGCTACAATTACAGTCTGGCTGGCGTAGTCATAATTTAAAGGGCCAAATTCAGGTTCCGGCTAACCGAACTAGCCTATTCCTATCAATTCCTTACGATCAGGGTTGGCGCGTTCGCGTTGATCACCGGCCAATTAAAACTTACCGGGTCATGGGTAATCTTACTGGCGTTTCTTTAAAACCTGGGCAACACCATGTTCATTTAACCTACCACGTTCCTGGATTACGACTTGGCCTTTTGATTAGTCTTCTTAGTTTAATCATGTACGGAATAACCTCCTTATTGTTCCACCGTTATCGCAAAAAATAAAAAAACACCCCAGCCTAACGAAGTAAATTACCGTTAAGTTGGGGCGTTCTTTATTAACTATTTATTTTTAGTTTCTTTTTTATAATTCACGGTCAGCTCATCAAACTTTTCTTGGAGTTGATGATAACGTTTGTCATTCTGTGCCGTTTTTACAATATTTTGAAAATCATGCGTTTTTAAATTAGTATCTAGACTATTCTTTTTTCGTCCTTTAAAATGAAACCCTAGCACGTTTCTCGCCTCCAAACTGTTATCAGAACCGCGAATCTAGAGTTCTTAATGAAATTAATTATAGAATTTAATTTAGGGATAATCAATTAGATTTTCGTAAACTTAACACTAATGTTAGGCAACCAAATACAGAGTGCTAATCAATTGACAGGTCAAAACTAGCGTGCTAGTCTACAGACATATAAAGTAACGTTCTGCTTGATACGAATTGAGTAGACCTTGCTAAGAAAGGAGGTGATGTCTTTGGCTACACCGATGTATCTGAAGGCATCAGCTCCTGTTATAAGTGAAAACAAATAACAGGTACTGATGCCCAAATGATCAAAGCAGGCCCGCAGAACGATTTTTGTTCTGTGGACCTGCTTTATTTAATTAAACATTTAGTTAGCGTAGGTCTAATACCTTGTTTAATGTGTCTAAAACGACCATCTTTGGCCGCAATATCTTCTAATTATTAGGCATAATCAACGCCGCAATAATGTAAAGAATAATTAATGGAAAAATACCAGTAAAAACTGTTGCAGCAGCATAAATTACTCGTAATAACGTTTTATCAATATTGAAATATTCGGCAATCCCACCAACAACCCCAGAAATAATACGTTCATTTGATTTAGTTAATTTTTTATTCATATTGCACCACCCTTTTTCTTTATTATATAAATAATCGGTCAATTAAAGCTCCATCGCTAGGCTGAATTTATTTTGGTCCAACGACGGATTTAAGCCTTGCGAGTGTTTGGAAAAGCGGCTAGATTTTACTTCGTAATTGAGGATTACTAGCAGCCGCGCTGACGATGTCGATCGGACTAGGATGAACCAAAATCCAAATCGCAGCCAAGTACGCTAATAATCTTGATGCACCAACTGTTGTTTATATTCAACTACGACAATTGCAGAAAGCTGCTCTTTCAACACCAAACCAGTCAGTAAGATACTAAAAGCCGGTTCCAAACACGGCCGCGCTAATTGTTTTAATACAAACTACATAAAGCAAATTCAAGCAAAATTCTGAAGCATTTTACTTACTTTAGTTTAACTAAGCTGGTTCCCAACTGCAAAGATTTACAATTATTTACAAAGTGAGCAAAAAAAGTTTTGTAGAATTTTGTTCACTTTGTAAAATAACTAACAAGTTAAAAGCAACTTAATTGAGCAATAAAATATTGACTAATGAACACTTCTCACAAATAATTTCAAACAAAATCAAATACTACCAAATAGATAGACCATACTTAAGCAACAATAAAATGATAAAAATTATTAAGGCGTGCTTTTGGCCAACTTTGTTCAATGACTCTTCTGGTACTAAGAAATTTTAAATACATTTTTTGTGTTAGTTTTCACTTGTTAGCGCTTCAAAAGTCTGAATTAAATCGTTTACATTTTTTTTTTTGGTTATATACTATGTGTGTAAGTTGAATCTCAACGAGCGATAATTAATACTTAATTAATCAAGGAGGGTTTTTTCAATGGCAGATGTAAACATGATCAATGCTTCTGATGCAGCTTTAAAAGTTCTTGAAGACTGGGGAGTTAAACACCTTTATGGATTACCTGGTGGTTCTTTCGACTCAACAATGAACGCCATTTATAATAGAAGAGATACACTCAAATACATTCAGGTTCGCCACGAAGAGGTTGGTGCTCTTGCAGCAGCAGCCGATGCTAAACTAACTGGTAAACTTGCGGTAACATTTGGTTCTGCAGGCCCTGGTGCCGTTCATTTACTTAATGGGTTATATGATGCTAAGCACGACCACGTACCAGTTTTAGCAATTGTTGCCCAAGTTCCAACAAGTCGAATGAACATTGACTTCTTCCAGGCAATGGACGAAGAACCAATGTTTAGCGATGTCGCTGTTTGGAACCGCATTGCAATGACAGCTAAGAGTGTTCCTGCAATGATTGATGAAGCAATTCGTCAAGCCTACAAACACAGTGGTGTTGCTGTTGTAACGATTCCTAAGGACTTCGGCTGGACTCCAATTCCGGATAATTTTGTCTCTAACGCTGAAAATCACGTTGACCCAATCTATCCAGATCCAGATCCTAAAGCTATTGACGAAGCAGTTGAATTAATCAAGAATGCCAAAGCTCCAATGGTTTACTTTGGTATTGGTGCTAAAAAGGCCGGTGCCGAATTGAAGGCTGTTGCTGAAAAATTCAAGATGCCACTTGTTTCTTCCGTTTTAGCTAAGGGCGTTGTTGAAGATGAATACGAGAACTACCTTGGCTCAACTGGCCGAGTTGCACCAAAACCAGGTGTTGAAGTTGGTTTTGGTACTGACTTAATCCTTTGGGTTGGTAATGATGTTCCATTTAGTATCTTCCTATTTAACCGTAGAGCTAAGGTTATTCAAATTGATATTGACAACGAAAAGCTTGGCAAACGTCATAAAATTGAAGTTCCAATTTTGGCTGATGCTAAAAAGGCTCTTGCTGCAATTGCCGCTAAAGGCGACGAATTACAACCAACACCATTCTATAAGGCAGCTTTGGCTGATCGTAAGAACTGGCGTGATTGGCAAGATAGCTTTAAGAGTAATACTGACGTTCCAGTTCGTCCAGAACCAATCTTTGATTTAATTAACAAAGATGCTAGTGACAAAGCTGTCTACGCTATTGACGTTGGTAATGTCACCATTAACTTCATGCGTCTAATCGATCTTAAGACAACGCAAAAGTGGACAACTTCTGGTCAATACGCAACAATGGGCTACGGTATTCCCGCTGCAATTGCTGCTAAGACAAGCTATCCCGACCGCGATGTTTATAGTTTAAGTGGTGAAGGTGGCTTCGCAATGACTGTTGAAGATATCTTGACACAAGTTAAGTACCAACAACATATTATCAACGTTGTCTTCAGTAACGAAACCTTAGGCTTTATTGAAGCTGAACAACGTGACGATTCAAAGCAACCACTTTCTGGTGTTGATTTGATCGATACTGACTGGGCAACTGTTGGTAAAGGTATGGGTGCTAAAGGCTATACTGTTCGTACAGTTGACGATATGAAGAACGCCTTAGCAGATGCTAAAAACGTTAAAGGCCCAGTTGTTATTGACGTTAAGTTAACTCATGAGATGCCATTAACAACTGAACACTTAGATATTGATCCAAACTTCACTGATCCTGAAAAGGTTAAAGCCTTTGTTGAAAAGTACCAAGCACAAGACTTGAAACCATTCGGTTACTTCATGAAGGAAGCTCAAAAATAGTAACTACCAAAATGGTGTAAAAGTTAGTTAGCTTCTGTGGATTGGCCTAAATTAACAATTGATTTTATTAGATAAATCTTTTGGTAATTATAACCGGTCACAGAAAGATACGATTATTACCCATTCTTAAAAGCCGTGATGTTTAGCATCACGGCTTTTTTGTGACCAAATTTAGAGAGTGTCTAAACGGCACGCAAGAAACTGCCTTTTAAACACGTTTACACTGAATTGGTCAGGTAAAGCATTTTCCAAATACAACCTAGACCAACTCACAGCTTAAGGCCCCTCTTTTTGTCACTTTTTCAATTGATAGCGGTTTGCAATTAAGGCGCGAACTGGTGCAGAGCAAAGATTATAAAGTTGAACTAGACCTGTTGCCGTATACGGCAAATCTAATTCACTTTTACCCATTTCAGCCGCTTTAATAACCCTCCTCGCTGCTTTTGTCGGATCTAACTGGCTTTGTTTAAGTAACGCAGCACTTAATTGATCCACCAATGATTGGTGTTTTAAATAACGCCTAGTTTCCTGATCAAAATGACCAGTGGCAAGTAAACTAGGACTGACCGTTAAAAGTTGAATCGGCCAACGTTGCAATTCATAACGCAGACTCGTGGTAAAGGCTATCATTGCAGCCTTGCTGGCCGCATGTATGCTTGCGTATGGTAATGGTAGTTGACCAGCAAGCGACGCAATATTAATGATCATTCCCGAGCGATTTTCACCCTGCCATCCCTGAATTAATTGGCGACTTAATTCAAGCGGTACTAATGTGTTCACCGCTAAAACTTTTTTTAAATCAGCAACCTGAAAACTAACGATGGGACCAAAACCAGGTAACCCGGCAGCATTAACCAACACATCGACTTGACCAGATGTATGCCGAACGGCCGCTAATAAATTATTTTGAACACTTGTTTTACTTAAATCGGCACTAAAAAAGTGACTAGGTTGTTTGGACAGGTGGCGAATGCACTGACTAACGCGCTGTAATTGCTTACTATCACGTCCTACTATGTCCACACGGGCTCCTTTTTCAGCAAAAGCATAAGCTAGTTCTTTTCCAAAACCGCGTGACGCACCCGTAATTAAAATATGTCGTGCTTGAAAATTATTTTTCATAGCGTTACCTCCTTTTTTCATTAAATTAGTTTTCTAAAATGAAAACAACCTGAATTACTCACCATAAGTTCTCCAAGTACAGTGTCACCCCGTTATCATGGGCGGTACTGTGTTTTTTATTTTTC
>NZ_RHNQ01000043.1 GCF_003946275.1 Loigolactobacillus backii | reverse complement strand
ATCTTACTTTGATTAAATAAAGAATAAAAAATCAATCTATGAGAAAGATCTATTTACACAAAAGATTTGACAGTTTCCACTTTTTTGTGTAGGGGTATGCTCTTTATTGTTAATAGGGGTAGTGCTAATTGTTATTGCTCTTTTATCAATTTCTTTACTATTTTCCTTGTAAACTAATTTGATATTTAGATATCCTTTCTTGGCTAATTTAGAAATAAGTCTAGATACTGATCCTTCTTTAATGCCATATAAATCAGCAAAGTATTTGTTAGAGGCCCAGCAATAACCTTTTTGGTTACATAGCGCGGTAATCTCTCCGTAAAGCAATTTAGCATTAGCGGGTAAATCTTTGTCGTAACGTACGTTAGCCGGAATAATGGCATAATAACTAGGACTCTTCATCGCCTTTACCTCCAATCCTTAATTTCTTGCGTTCTTCATAATTCAATTTAATTGGCTTAATATGATATTTCTGTAAGAACTTATCGACGCCGATCGTGTGTTGCTCGGTATGGTGAATTCGACATAATGCCATAAAATGAAATTTAGCATGACTAATCTTGCGGCGGTTATTACCCATGCCAACTGCTTCATAATGAGCAATGTCGGCATGCTTACCGCAGATAATACATTTACGAAATCTTAAGCAGAACCACTCTGCTGTATAATCATTTGGCAGCATGTCCCAAGTCCTTGTACTGAATGGCACATCATTTCTGAAACAAAATTCAAGTATAGTTTCAATCGTGTAACTTGCTATCGTCACGGAACAATTACTTAATGAGTACGGTTCAAGATTGAATATTTCACGCGTGTAAGACTTCATGAGATCTTCAATATATTGCGGTACATCCCCGTTCCATTCAGAAATGTCTCTAATCAACGCCCAGATCTTTTTACGTTGATCTGGACTAATTGTCCGACCATCTTCAATATCAAGCTGTATGGCTGGCTTGCGACCATTGGCAAGCTTACTCATTCGATAAATGGGTGCGTCATCATGCAACTTGATTTTTAATTGATTGCCTGACAACTGATCTAGCTCACCAAATAATTTCATTAGGCCGTTTGCTCCTTCTGCGTCTTCTTTTCAAGTTTTGCTTTAACACTGCTGATATAGTTCAACAACTTGCCATATTCGGAAGTATTTAACTGATTAAGTGGCTTATTTAGGCCAACCTGTTTGATTGAATTAGCAATAACCATTTCTGTATCGGCACCGTGTGTTTTGGCAACTTGTTCAAATATTTTTGTAATGACAGTTACTTGAGTTTTAGAAACGACTCTTGGCATATCAGCCTTGGTTTGTTCGGTCTTATTCTGGAATGCATCTGGATCATCTTGATCGGTTGCAATGTTGAAAAACTTCAATAAGAAATATTTCTCGCCGTAAGTTAAGGCCTTACCTACACCTTTTTCACCGGCAATATCAACACCCTGCGCATACCAATGTGATTCAAGCTTTTCTTGAGGGTTATCAATGTTAACCCAAGTCATTGTCATATCTAGCTCGGTAAAATAAGTAACACGCTGTTTACCGTGATTTTCATCGGTTGACGCGGTGACATTGTGATCCGTAATCGATGGGAGCAGTAACAGACCATTCTCATCGATCAAGCCATGCAACTGACCTAAAACATCACTTGAACCAACATAGCTGTATTGCCGCCCACTTTGATTCTTTTTTAAATACGAAACGGCCTTATGAACACTTGCCAACCGTTGATATAAACTCAGATCATTATTTTCAGTCATTAGGATCTACACCTTTCTGTAATAAAGCGCGGAACCATTCTTCCTTATCTTCCATTGGCTCTGCATGAAACTGATTTAACATAACTGACAATGCTTGGAGATTCGTCATGCCTCTTATAATTTGACTGGCAAAATAATCACGGCCTGACATATCTAATAAGCAATTTTTAGCATCATATTTGTGAAAGCATTCAGTTTGGTGACGTGGTGAATATTCACTGCTGATTCCGTAAATGCCTTCAAACGAACGCAAAGGCACACCATCATAGTTCTCGGCTAAATACACATCTTCAACGCTATTCATGATCCGACCTCCTATTCTGGCTTAATGACAACTTTTTCTGGTAACGGTTCAACCCTCACCCCGTCAAGCAAGGCTCCGTCAGAAGTGACGACTTGGCCTTTATCGGTAACAGTCACTACTTGCTTAAGCTTCTTTTTATCCGGAACTTGCTTAATTCGTAAAAGATTACTTGCATCGGCACTCTGTAAGGATTCAACCAATTTATCATCGTCATAAATCCACTTGGGCTGTTGCTTACGAAAAGTAACTTTACCGTTGGGGGTATTTATTTTAAATTTTGGATTTTCAGTCCTCTGTGCAACAGCATAATCAGTTAATAACCGGGTTAAATATTCCCGACTATCTTGAGTTGATTGCTTTACTTTGGCTAACCAGTTATCAATACGTTCACGATTTTTGTCGTACGTTTTTTGATTCTCATTGTCCTCAGCGTCCAGAGCACTTAATTTACGTAATACCCAATCCGCCTGAGCCGAATCAGTGACGGTAAATTGTTTCTTTTGTTCTTCCTGCTCGTGCAATTCTTGTAGTTCTTCTTTTTGTAATTCGTCCATTGTGATTACCTCCAAATTTGCTATAATGAAAGTGTTAAAATATTTGCAAAAGTTCTAACACCTCAGTCATTAACGGCTACCACCGTTAGTGACTTTTTTGTTTTCGTTTATAAAGTTACCGGAAAAATTTTTAACGATTGAAACTGGCACCGCTGTATTAACAAAACTCACTAAATACCAGTGCAAGCCGTTGTACATTGAGATATAAATTGAGTGCCGGTCATGCCTACTTTCTAAATCACCTGCCTTATTCAAATCCCGAACAAGTCCTTTCTATGCTTAATTAAGCCGTAAATTAAAGCTGTAATAACTACACCGGCCAAAATTCCAAACGTAAAACTTGATACGTTAACCGTCCAAACCATGCGATTACTTCCTTTCTAGTTTCATCCCGCCCAGGATTTTTAATTATAAATTTGATTTTCGGCAATCCATTTTTGGACCGCCTTTTTGGAATAAATCTTACGTTTGCTCGGCTGCATGTACGGGAAACCGGGCTTACTTAAGTAACGCTTATCTGCTGTGTCTGGATCACAACGCAATATTTTTTTGCTAAGTTCTTCCCTCGTCATCAACTCGTCTTGCTCAAGGCGTTCTTTAATGAGTGGCATTAGCAAATCGATAAACTTATTTGCAATTTTTTCCAGAATGGAATGTGTTGATTCTGGATCCAATCCGATGTTCAAAATTATCGCCTCACTTACGCAATATTTTCTTGCTCAATCAATGGTAAGATGCCGTTTTGCTTCAATAGTTCGTAGATGAATATTCGTCCAGCCTGTGTCCAATACGTACTCATGCGTGATGTGTCAGTATCATCAACAAACGTTTGACTCTGTGTATAGCCCTTATCAGCATATTTCTGATACAGAAGCCAAGTTTTACCTTGCTTGAATTGCACTCCTAGTTGATGCAGTTTCTTATTCATTGCTGTTCCACTCCAGCCATAGTCCTTAGCAATCTTAGTTATTGAAAGCAACGTCTTATTTCGTAATATTAAGTCGTAATAGGTCGCTTTCGGTGTTAGCTCACTAACTTGCTGCTCTGCAATCAAACGACTCTCCCGTTCTGTTTTAAGCTGTTGTGCCAAGTTAATGATGGTATCAGGATTAAGCAGTGCCTCTTCAATTTTTGCTGGCGTCATATAAGCACCATGTTTGCGAATTGTTGGCAGGACATCAGAGGTAACCCAGTGCTTAAATCGCTTTGCTGAATCTAGGTGACTACTGAAAATTAAGGAATAGACACCTGATTCTGTAATTACTGGTGTATTCTGGTTTCTTCCGATGGAATCCTGAAATGGGACTTCATCTTTATCTTCACTATCAACATGATCTTGAATTGCTTTAGTAGCACGTTGATATCCTAAGATATCTGCCACGTCTTTGCCTACGAAATATGGTTTATTACCGATAATTACTGTTCGAACATTATTTCCTTCAAAATCGAAATTCTGTAATTCATTCATGCAGTTCATCCCTTTATTCTTTAATATTTAAGATAAAATAAATTC
The DNA here is from genome assembly GCF_003946275.1 of Loigolactobacillus backii. GTDB lineage: Bacteria > Bacillota > Bacilli > Lactobacillales > Lactobacillaceae > Loigolactobacillus > Loigolactobacillus backii. The sequence continues at coordinate 18,003 of NZ_RHNQ01000043.1, read as the reverse complement.
TTTCACGGATTTTTATAGACTTTGGTGAAATATCGCCACTAATCGCTCTGCTTACCTGTGAAGTATTTTCATGAATCATTTCAGCTAATTCAATTTGCGAAATATCTCGTTCCAACAATTTAACTTTGATTTGTTTTTTAATCGATTTAGCTGTTGCTTTCAAATTTTCTTCAACCATTATTTTTGTCCCCTTTCTGTATTTTCTTTATCAAGTTGTTGCAATTTTGTACTGAGTTCAGTACAATAAAGGCATAACAAATAAGCAATAAACAACTATCTTATCAACCGTTACTTGCCAAAGTTAGTTTTGATAAGCTTTGTTTTTTTGTTGCTCAATTACTTGATGAGTTAATAATAACTGAATGCAGTACTTTTGTAAAGCAAAAATTACCGTTTTCAGTTTTATTTCTTCGTCATACTAGGAGAAATGCTGATATGACACTGGTTGAACGTATTAAAGAAATTTCAAATAAACGTGGTTGGAATTTAAAAACTACTGCTCAAAAAGCAGGAATTGGTATCAATAGTATATATCGCTGGAAAGATCAGACTCCGACAACACATTCTCTAGAAAAGGTTGCTGACGTTCTTGATGTTTCTGTGGATTATTTGTTGGGTAAAACGGAAAATGAAAATACTGTTTATGAAAATAAACAGTCGGTTGAGCTGAGTGATGATGATGTGATTATGACATTTGAGGGAAAACCGATACCAGAGGAGGATCGAGAATTAATAAAACGGTTGCTGCGGGGGAAATAATATGGATAATATTTTAACTAATTTAATGAACTTAGCAATGGATAACGGGATTGCTGTTCAAGCGTCTGGGGATCTATCTCCAGATACTCCTTGTGCCGTAAACACAAAAACTAAAACTATTTTGTTAAATACTAATTTGAGGAACAAAAAACAATTGGCTTTTCAGTTTGCTCACGAAATTGGCCATATTTTGAATGGCGATCACTCAAATGAAATGTTCTATTACACGCCAACTAGGAATGCCATTGAAACTAGGGCCAATCAATCAGCGATTAAGCTGCTTTTACCTTATTATATCGATGACAAAGATACAGACCGCATTAATCTTAATGAGTTTATGTCAATTTTTGCAATACCAACCCATTTAGAGGATATTGTAAAAAGTGAAATTATTAATTACCTGGATAAATAAAAATACCCCACTCCGCGGCAACGGAATGAGGCAAACAAAGTGATACGATCACAAAAATATTATATCACTTTGGAGGAAACTTAAATGTTAGGATTTTTGCTGGTGCTATTTTTTGCCGGAATTGTGGGGATAATAATTGGAATTTGTTTGTTGATTTTTAATCAAATAAAAACCAAAGCCATGAAAATACCACTTATATTATTATTCGTTAGTCTAATCTTATCTATTGGCAGTTATCAAATAGCGCAACATATAATGGCACATGAAAATGTTGTAACAAAAAAGGTGGTTAAGAAGTCATCTAAAAAAGAACCTTCTTTACACTTGGACGGCACTGCTAAATATTCTGATTTACATTTAACAGCTAATCCACAGCGCAAGGCTAAAATATCTGGTACGGCTAAGCACACTAGGTCTCTAACAATTAGACAGATACAAGGCAAAACTGGTAGTACTAAAATTAAAATTAAGAACAATAGATTTTCAACAACTGTTACTTTACCAAATAATAATCCTAAGGCTACTTATATCATTTCAGGCAGCGATAATAATAATAATGTTGCTGTATCCGAAGCTATTGTTAAGTCAGCCAACTATGATTCCGAGCAAACCAGTATTGATCAAGCTGCTGCCTCTAGTCGTGCTGAATCATCTAGTAACAGGACCTCTAGCAATGCTACAAAATATCAGGCTAAGTTAAACAGCTTAAACAAAGGCACCGCAGAATCGGCCGCTTATGATTCAAGCACTAATACAGTAACCTGGATTGGATTTGCCGATTGGAAAACCTGGAGTCATTCCGATCTGCAAAAAATAATGGATATTCTGCAAGCAATGACCGAACGTCAAGAATCCAATTACGGAATTCAAAGTGTTCATATTGTTGTCCAGTTGCCAGATGGCACTGTGATTGCTAAAAATTCCGAAGCAGATGTTGATTTACAATTTGTTAAATAAAAAATAGCACATCCCCTACCGACCAAAGTAAACGGGATGTGCCACAACTAAATTCAACGCACACATAGTGTAGTCTCTTTTCATACATAATTTTAACGTAAAGAAGGTGATGATGCAAAATCCTTTAATCCCGCCCAGGTAGAGAGGATTATCATGAAAACAAAATATATATCAGTAAAAGGACACCCTCATATTTATTATTATCATAATGACAAAAACAAATTGTACCGTGCACGTCAAAAGAAAACGATCAATGGACAAGTTTTAGATTTCGTCAAGAATGGTTTTAGTACAATTAAGGAGGCTGAGACTTGGCTAAATAAGCAGATATCTGAGGCCAATGATTTAAATATAACTGATCCGACTAAGTTCACCGTTAAATCTTATTGGCGACTTTATTATAAAGAAAAAATAGGGTCTGGAGACTGGACGGCTGATAGTACTGCCCAGATGGAGCGAGTATTTCGCCTACACATCTTGCCGCGTTTTGGTAATACAAAGTTACGTGAGGTTAATAGAATGTCTTACAGAGCTTATCTGAACGAATTACGCAATACTAAAAAAGAAGACAGCACTCCAAAATATTCTAAGGCTATGCTCGGAAATATTCATAAGGCTTTATCAGCCTTAATAAATGATGCCATTTATAATGGTATCTTAATTAGCAATCCCCTAAAGCAAATTGAATTGCGTAGCCAAAAGCAGGCCCGCAGCAAGCAAATATCACATGCTGAATATAATAAAGTTCTGAGCTGGGCTACTGACAACCTTAATGGTATTAAGCTTGCTATGTTTCTACTGCCAACAATGGGGATGCGTCACGGCGAAGTTATGGGTGTTATGTTTAAATCAATCGAAGAACAATCAGATGGCACTATGTATCTCAATATAACGCGTGCTAGGACGCAGAACGCACCACAGGGTAAATCTACCAAGAATAGCTATTCCGTTCGTAGAATCAAAGCATTCACCTCCTGCGCGGTCGTTTTACGCGAAGCATTAAGAATTTCGAAGCTTAGATATAAAAATAATAATAAGCTGCCTAGTCCGGATGATTTTATTTTTGTATCGGATAAGGCACGGCCATATGACTATTCGCGCTTAACTTATCTTTATCGTGATGTCAGTAAGGCTACTGGAATACACGTTTACCCTCACCTATTTCGTCATGCCTTTGCTACATTTGCTAACGAGATGCGCGGCGAATTAAATCCACGAGACGTCTCAAATTATCTTGGTCATAAAAACATCAGCATGACTGATCAATATAACGCTGGTACTGATGATGGTAAAGATAAAGTAATTGATTTAATGGATAGCAAAGTTTTTCGTAAAAAAGCATAAAAAAATAACGGGCTACTAGAATAGTCCGTTATTGCTAAAAAAATGTTACCCAAAAGTTACCCAAAAAGTTCTGTTTCTTTCGGTTTAATTCGCTTTTTTTCACAAACTTGTAATTAACGAACACCGCTATATCAACGGTTTACAAGCCGAATTTAACAGAAAAATTCACAAATGGAAAAAACGTATCGCTTCGGTGTGGGCACGGCGAAACGCTACGTTAGTGAAGTATTAATCACTCATTTTTATCAAAACTTAAAGGTTATTCTGATAAAAGTCAATGAAAAAATTCCTTACCACTAATATAACACCCGGCTAACACTTTAACAACCGTTTAAAATTACAAATTGATGACATTTTTTAATAAAATCTAAATTATTTTTCACCCGTTAAAACCGTGACGTCAACGGTTATTTTTGAAAACGGTTCTGCCAAAACCGCCTGAATTCGTTCTGGTTTTGCGTGCCAGTGTAAAGGTGTCATGTACAACAGGTCATGACTCAACGCGGGAGTCAATGAAAACTGGTACTTAACCTGCTTTTCCGTTACCTTAGCGTAATTTTCCTTGAAATGAGTTAACACGGCCTCGTTAGAATAAGTCTTATTCTGCGCATCATAGGCGTATAGAGTCCGCCGCAGCTCCTTCAGATAATCGGCGTTAGGGATCACCTTGATAACCTTCCCCGCTGGTCGTAAAATTCGGCCAAATTCTTGGTAATTAGACGGCGAAAAGATATTGAAAATAACATCAAAGGTGTGCTCATTAAAAGGTAGGTGGGCTAGATCAGCGACACAGAAAAAAGCCTTAGTTACTTGTTGCGTTGCTAAATTAATACCGTCAGTTGAAATATCAAAACCAACGGCAGTTGCAAGTTGATCCTCCATTTGATTCAGTGTTGTCCCTTCGCCGCAACCAACATCTAACGCAGTTGCCTTAGCAGGCAGCTGTGTCTTAATCAAGTTAACGAAAGGGTCAAAAAGACCTGCTTGCAAAATGCGCCGACGACAAAGTAACATCTCCTTATCGTATTCAGGCGCAATTGCTCGCCGCAAAAAATAAAGCGTTCCCTTCTTACTTAAATCAAGTCGGTGGCCATTGGGACAAATAATACTTTTATCCGTTACAGCCGTATACGCTGCTTGGCAAACCGGACAACGAAATAATTGCCGGTGTTGTTTTAAAAATAGTGCTGCTTTTTCAATTTTTTTCATTATTTTGATCCTTATTCAGATTAATTGTCATGTGCTTCAATTACAGTGACCTAGGATATTTAAATTATATCGCTACTAAAAATAATGCTTATGCCGCTTGGCACTGAATCACACGTGAACAGACTCAGTTAGGTTCCATTCCGGCGCTGGCGTATGGAACGCATGGCGCGTTGCCAAGCTAATTTTCTTTCCGATTAAACCCATTCGGAAAAGAAAATGGATCTTGTCAATCACGTAAGGTACTAAATGACCACAATTCGGTCATCAAGTACCTTCGACACGGCCGATACGCCAGCAACACTGACAAAGGTAGCCTTCACTGACTTGCAACACAATAACTGGTTTACTGCAATAGACACAAACAACGCTTAAATGTTCCACTATGACCTGATTTCATTTCGGTGCGCGAGGATCAGCTGTGTCGATGATTCTTAATGGCGGTCTGGGCCATTTAGAGCCATGTTTCAACTTGGCGATTTATGCCCTTAGTTAAATGGTCATCGTCCGTAACATCTAAGATTTTTGTTCCGAAAATCATCCACTATTGTGAAGTAGAATCATGCGGGCTTGGCGAGATCCACTTTTACCCCCGCTTTGCCTTTATCTGGTAAAAGTTAGCTCGCCAACCCGCCACGCGTTCCGTCCTCGCGCACCGGAATGGAATCTAATCTGTTTTGCCTTGTTCCAGTTAGGTTTTGGCATTCTGAAAAATAGCTAATAGTTTTAAATATAGTCACTACGATGTACTAGGAAGTGTTTAAAAACTACTTTTGCTAGCATCTTACCAACAATTGAGCCTAAACACACCACAAACACAATTTGTTATACTTTTTCAAATACGCTTAAGTTTAGAATACTTTAACCTTTTAGTAAATGGTAAGACATAGCTGGTTTAAGAAAAATTGCACCTTAAATTTAAATAATCTCATTCATTCCAATCTTTTATCAAAAGAAACGTGTTTTCCTCTTATTTTCGATCAATTTTGAATAATTCAGTCCGATTATTCATGTTTATCACTTATTCCTTTAAATAAGATTGACAAAGCACACACTTTAAGTTAATTTAATTACGTACAAAAAATACAATTTTAGTAAATAATGTTCGTCTTTAATTTGGAGGAAATGCCTTATGCAAGTTTTTGATTACGAAGATATTCAATTAATTCCGAATAAATGTGTCGTTGATAGTCGTTCTGAATGTGACACTAGCGTTAAGTTCGGTAACCGAACATTTAAAATACCAGTTGTTCCTGCTAACATGCAAACCATTATCGATGAACCCCTCGCTGAAATGCTAGCTAAAAATAACTATTTTTACATTATGCACCGTTTTGAACCACAACGCCGGGCCAAATTTATTCAGCAGATGCACGAAAAAAAACTATTTGCGTCGATCAGTGTTGGTGTTAAGGCGGATGAATATACTTTCATTCAGGATTTGGCCACTGCTGATTTAATTCCCGAATACATTACGATTGATATTGCCCACGGACACAGCCAACGTGTCATTGACATGATTCACCACATCAAAAAATATCTACCGCAAAGTTTTGTCATTGCCGGTAATGTCGGGACTCCTGAAGGCGTTCGTGAATTAGAAAATGCCGGCGCAGACGCAACTAAAATTGGCATCGGCCCAGGTAAAGTTTGCATCACTAAACTAAAAACTGGTTTTGGTACCGGCGGCTGGCAACTGGCCGCTTTACGCTGGTGCTCAAAGGCCGCACGTAAACCAATTATCGCTGACGGTGGTGTCCGAACTGACGGTGATATTGCTAAATCAATTCGGTTCGGCGCCAGCATGGTTATGATTGGCTCCCTTTTTGCTGGCCACAAACAATCGCCCGGTAAGTCGGTTGAACGTGATGGCGTTTTGTACAAAGAATACTTCGGTTCGGCCTCAGAAGACCAAAAAGGCCAGCACCATAATGTTGAAGGTAAAAAAATGCTAGTCACTTATAAAGGTGATATTGAGGATACTTTGACGGAAATGCAAGAAGATCTACAATCGGCAATTTCATATGCCGGTGGCCGCGATTTACAGGCCTTAACCAAGGTAGATTACGTGATCGTTAAGAACTCAATTTTCAATGGTGATCAATTTTAGAGCTAACTGCTTGGGGACACCCATTCTTTTATGGTAGGCTTATTTCCTACAAATTCATTAAGGGAGTCCTACTAGTGGCAAAGAAAGCAAAAATTGAAAAAGCAAAGAAAATTCGGCTAACCGTCGAACATTACGCTGGTGTACGCGAACAATATAAATTGGCTGGAGATTACGCCGCGCTTTCACGTCTTCCCCGAAATGCGTCACCAACACGGGTGCATAATCGAGATAATTTAGACGGTCGGCCCCACGCCTATATGCGTAAGTTTAGGTTATCGCGAATTAATTTTCGGACATTAGCGTTACAGGGTAAAATTCCTGGTGTTAAAAAAGCAAGTTGGTAAAAAATGAAAAAGCAGCCTGATTACAATTCGCCAAACAAATGACGGACGTGTAATCAAGACTGCTTATTTTTTAGCCGGTTTTTCTTCCGGTGGCTCGTGGTAAAGTCCCGAAACATCACGGTACCATTCAAATAAATGGCCAATTAGGACTTTTAACACCGCGTAACCAGGAATGCCCAAAATAACCCCGGCCAAACCAAAGATTTTACCGGATGTTAATAAGACAACAATAATAGTAACCGGGTGAATATGCAGTGAGCTTCCTAAAATCAATGGCGAAATTACTCGGCCTTCAAGTGTTTGCTCAACTGCAAATACCAATAACACTTTAATCAACATAACCGGTGAAATTACGGCCGCCACCACAATTGAGGGAATCATGGCCAAAAATGACCCTAAATACGGAATTAGATTAAGAATTCCGGCCAATACGCCTAAGACAACCGCGTATTTCAAACCGATCAGCAGGTACCCAGCAATGAACAGTAAGGCAACAAAGAACGCAACTGTTATCTGCCCCCGAATATACTGACTAACTTGTGTATTAACCTCACGTAACACCTTTAAAGTTGATTTACGGAATTTAGTTGGTAAAAAATGGACTAAATAATTTGGTAAATTATGTCCATCACGTAATAAGTAAAACAAGATAAACGGCATTGTTACCAAACCAACAACAATGTTACCCACAACACCAAACACATTCCCCAAATGAGAAAATGTTGTTGTTAAAAACGGCGATAATTTTTCGGAAGTGGTTTTAAAAAGATCGCCATTAGCCTGATCCCATTGCTTTTTTAGAACGCCTAAATTGGGATCATGTAATAAATGAGTCACTTCCCGGTTTAAGGTTTCCCAATAAGTTGGCCAGTTTTTTAAGAGGCTTAAAGTTTGCTCCTGAAAGAAAGGAACAACGCTTACTATTCCCCAGACTAATAATAAGACAATTAAAATAAACGCCACAATCGTTGAAAGCGTTCGTGAAACATGATGTCGGCGCTCAAGCCAATCAATAATTGGATTTAATAAATAGTATAAAATCCCGGCAAAAATGACTGGTAAGGCAATAACACTAAAAAATTGTCCCACCGGCTTAAATAGCCACGCAACTTTCGTAAAAGTCCATACAATCAGCAGACACAGTAATGTGATTAATAAAACAATCACTGTCTTACTGTTTAAGAACCACTGGCGAAACCAAGTTCGTGTTTTATCAACCATAAAAGGGCCTCCTCCTTTACTAAAGTATGAAAAAAGTAGCTAACAACTTTTTTCATACTTAATTTAGATTACTGAGCACTTTAACAAAGTAGTTTATTACTGTCAATTAGGTCAATAATAAAAATAGCCGTCTATCATTATTATTGACCAGAACGTGCGCTAACTAGTACATTTCTGTGACCAATCAAAATCACCAAATACCTTGCTTCATAAATCATTCGATAATCTAAGCATATTTGAAAATTACTTTTGCTCGTATTTCTAGATCAAATTGATCAATCCGTACTCGAAAAAGTGACTCTCGATTACTTTCTAACCGTTTCTTAATCGGCCTTCATTTGGTAGATGATTTTGGTCCCCACTTTAAATTCTGGCTTCTTGGCTGGTGTTAAATAAACCCCATTACCTAATCGATCTTCATTTGGCACCGGCGTAAAGATTAGGGCCACGTGGCCAATCGTCACTAGGTTAGTGTTTACAACTTCGCCCACAAACTCCACTGTATAGCTATTATCATCAATTAATAATTTATCACCCTGCGTTAAATGAACTTGCTGCATTTGAGCCAAGCTTGAAAACTTTTGAATGATGGCAACCTTCTTTAAAGCCGCGGTTGCATCCTGATCAAAAAGAATGACCAACGGATCTTCCGCAGTAATCGCACTTTCACCAATCGCCGTGACCGTTGCTTTTAATTCCATGTTTATTCCCCTTTATTATCCAGCAAATGCAAAAAAAGATCGGCATCCACGGATCTTTCTAATCGAAGCACTCTTTTAAGTTTAGCATATTAACGCTGAACTAGCTGAATAAATACTGTTCTTTCTAATCCCATAAAAACGGTAGCTATGCTAAAATAAGGGAATGAATAAGCATTTGAAAGGAAGGCTAATTTTGAAAGAAAGAATTCTTCTTGGCAGTTATACACGCAATACTGGCACTGGCATTTACCAAACAACGCTGGACACAACGGCGGCTACTCTAACGCCAGTACAACCCTACATCACAACTGGTAATCCAACCTACTTGGCTACTTCGCTGGCCCACCGACTTTATAGTGTCTTAACAACGGAAGATAGTGAAGGTGGTTTAGGTGCCTTTAACATTCAAAACTTTGAACAACCGCAAGTTATCAATCAGTCCGTCCAACCTGGTTCCTCACCGGCCTACGTTTCAATCGACGAAAAACGCCAATTAGTTTATTCGGCAAATTATCATAAAGGCCAGATCCTCGTCCACCATATTTTACCGGACGGTAGCCTTAAATTGGCTGAGACAGTTACGCGTACTGGGAAAGGCCCAAAATCGGAACAAGAGGCCGCCCACATTCATTTTACTGATTTAACACCTGATGGGCGCCTAATTGTCTGCGATCTTGGTAGCGATGAAGTTCTTACCTACCAGGTTACTAGTACTGGTAAATTAACGTTGGATGCTACCTTTAAAACAACACCCGGCTTCGGTCCCCGTCACTTAGTCTTTCATCCCCAAAAACCATTAGTTTATTTAATTGGTGAACTTGGCAGTGCCATTAACGTTCTTAGCTATGATCCAAAAAACGGCCAATTAGCAAAGCTTTCAACAATCGCTACCCTTCCGGAGAACTATACCGGTCATAACGGTGGCGCTGCGATCCGAATTTCAAGTGATGGTCGTTTTCTTTACGCCTCTAACCGTGGCGCTAATACAATCGCCGCTTTTGCAATCTCACCTGATGGTCAAAAATTAAGCTTGATCCAACAAATTTCAACTGAAGGCGAGTTTCCCCGGGACTTTGCCTTAGATGCCACTGAAAATTTTTTACTAACGGCTAATCAAAACACAAGTAATTTGACCCTTTACCAACGTGATTCAACTAATGGTAAACTAACACTGAAACAAAATAAAATTCCCTGTACAGAACCAGTTTGCGTTCACTTTTTAACTGAGTAAAGGAGACCAAAATGCTAATTACCGAAGTTTGTTTAGAAAATTACACTTATTTACCCCAGGCCATTAAAAATGGTGCCAAACGAATTGAACTTTGCGATAATCTTGCCGTCGGCGGCACTACCGTTAGCAAAGGTGTTATGGCCGAAGCTAGCCGCTATGCCCACGAAAAAAACATTCCGTTATTTGTGATGATTCGTCCCCGGGGTGGTAATTTTGTTTATAATGATTTAGAACTACGTATGATGGAGGCCGATCTATTTGAAGCACAACAGTTAGGTGCCGATGGTGTCGTCTTTGGTTGTTTAACCAAAGATAAGCAACTTGATGAAGAGGCCATGGAAATGTTAATTGGCGCTGCCGGTGGAATGGAAATTACGTTCCACATGGCCTTTGATGAAATTCCGATCACAAAACAGCACGAAACAATCGACTGGCTGAGTGAGCATCAAGTTAGTCGAATTTTAACTCACGGTGGTCCCTTAACAACACCCATAACGGCTAATTACAAACAATTGAAAGATACCATTGCTTACGCGGCCAATCGATTGACAGTACTACCTGGTGGTGGAATTACGCAGGATAATCTAGCTACAATTAGTACCGCATTAGGCGTTAACGAGGCCCACGGTAGTAAAATTGTTGGCGAATTGCACTAAAAAATAACAACTGCAGCACAAATACAAAAAGAGTCTGAACAGACGAATAGAAAGAGGCCAGGACTTTTGTCCCACTTCCACAAGTTATTCTTGTTCAAACTCTTTTTTTATTCTGCTGATTACTTATTTATAAAAAATGGCATGAAATATTGCGCGATACTAAAATAAATCAGCACACTAGTTAAATCACTAAGCGTCGAAATAAAAGGACCACTAGCAACCGCCGGATCAAAGCCTAAACGCTCCATTAAGCTAGGAATGAAGCTTCCCGCCAAATTAGCGACAATAATTGCACAGCACATTGCTAGCCCAATAACAAATCCCAAAACAAAGGTATGTTTCCAGAGACCAACCACCACTGTAATCGTTAATCCCGTGACAACTCCAATCATCAATCCCGTTATTAATTCCACCACTAACGTACGCAGCAATGAAGTTTGCTCATTTTTAAAGGCCAACCGGCGAACGGCCACGGCCAAACTTTGCGTCCCAGCGTTCCCGGCCGTACCAGTAATCAACGAAATGAAGACTGCCAGTACGCTAGCTTCACTGACCAAATTTTCATAATGACTAATCAAACTTGCGGTGGACATTCCTAAAAATAGCAAGGTAATGAGCCAAGGCAAGCGTTTAAGTGCTGACTTAAGCGGACTTTCCAGTTTAGCCTCAACATCAACCCCGGCTAAACCGGAATAATCGGCCGCGGCTTCATCATCAATCACGTCAATGACATCATCAACCGTTATAATTCCTAACAAATGATTGCTAGGATCAGTAACCGGAATGGCCAAAAAATTATAATCACGAATTGTCTGAGCTACGGCCTCTTGATCATCGGTCACTTGCACTGAAATAACCCGCTCGTTCATAATGTCATTAATCATTGCTGCTTGATCATTCACAATTAGATCACGTAAGGAAATAATACCCGCTAAATGGTGATCGTTGTCCAAAACATAAACGTAGTAGATTAACTCGGCCTCATCAGCCTCAGCACGTAAAGCAGCCATCGCTGAAGCAACTGTTTGCTTAGCTACAATGGTGATGTACTCTGTTGTCATAATGGCGCCGGCAGTTTCATCACCATAATGAAGCAGCGTCCGCATTTCTGCAGCGGTTTTATGCGGCATACGTGCTAACAAGCGCTGAACAGTTGCTTTATCTAAGTGTTCTAAAATATCCACGGCGTTATCGGTATACATTTCCGTTAACATTTCCGCCGCATAACTGGGTTCCATTTCACTCAAAAAATCTGGTATTTGCACTTGATCGTCATCAATATCATCAAATAAATCGCCAACCTCTTTGGTCGTTAAGGTATTGTAAAGAGCCAATCGTTCCGTCTGATCTAAACTCAGGAAAAATTGGGCCTGCTTCCAATTATGCAATTCAAGAAAGGTACTCCGAAACGCTTTGGCGTCACCAATTGCTAGAAATTTTTTTAATTCGTTAGTTTGCTTTTGCCAAACTTCTGTTTCTTGGGCAACTGGCATTTATTTCCCTCCTCCAAAGTTTTTGATCGTGACTTAATTTCTGACTTAAATGACTATCCTTTTAATTTGATTGATTCGCCAAAGACTGTTCTAAGGCCATTAAATCATCAGGCAGTGCGCTAGTTAATTTAATTTCACGTTTTAAAAATGGATGATAAAAACGAAGTTGCTGACAGTGTAACGCAGGTCGCTCCAATCCTTCTGTTTGAGGTCCACCATACAAATGATCCCCTAATAAGGGGTGCCCAATTGCCGTAAAATGCACACGAATTTGGTGTGTTCGTCCAGTGTGCAACTGAACTTTAACTAACGTCGCGTTTTGAAAACGGCGGACACACCAATACTCAGTTTGCGCTGCTCGCCCACTAGCACCAGTCGTTCGCTTAATAAATGAACCGGCTTCCCGTTGAATTGGAAAAGTAATCATCTGGTGATCATGAACCAACTGCCCAGCAACGAATGCCAAGTAGGTTTTATGCAACTGATGGTGTTGTAATTCTTGATCTAATACAGCATGGGCGTAAGAATGCTTGGCAAACAGCATTAGCCCTGAGGTTCCTCGATCTAACCGCGTCACAATATGAATAACTTGATTCGAATAGCCTTGGCGCAAATAATAACCCTTTACTCGATTTGCCATTGTATCAAGGGGGTAAAGGTGCGCTGGTAATGAAGCCACTTGTGCCGGCTTATCAACAACTAAAAAATGTGGATCTTCGTAAACAACCGTTATCGGTAAAGCAGAAGGTACGATTCGCTCTAAGGGCTCTTCAACTGGCAATAAAACAGTCAGCCTGTCCCCCGAACGCAGTAGATATAATACCGTCACATCCTGATCGTTCACCTTAATTGCACCACCGTGGTACTTGATCTTTTTTAGTAAAGTTCGGGAAATTCCCTGGCGGTTTAAAAAATACTTAACCTTTTGCGGATCCGTTCCCGTAAATGTCCAATTAAAGATCATGAACCTTGTTTTTCACCAATAAAGGCGTCCTCCACCCGATTCCAAAAATGCATGTGGCGGTAACGCGCAAAAGCAATGCGTTGATCGGCAATTCGGTAACGAATCCTTTCAATTGGCTTCTGTCGGGGCATAAATTGATCAATTGTCATGATATAATCTTGTGCCGTTTGGTCAGGTTTGATATCAATCCATTCATCTGGCGCAATTACAACTGGTGACCCCAAAGTTCGGAAAACTCGGTTATTCAAGGAAGCAATTTCGGTCAATTGAATAGCTTCTAACCGCGGGTGCAAAACAGCCCCCCCGATCGATTTATTGTAAGCAGTCGAGCCAGTTGGTGTTGAAACGCAAAGGCCATCCCCTCGAAAACTTTCAAACAACTCATCGCGAATGTAAACATCCGTTACCATCGTTGCGGAAACTCGCTTTAGGGTAGACTCATTAAGTGCCAAATAGTGTTTTTGGTCGCGCTCACCCACGTATTGAACGCCAACATCAAGTAGTGGGTAACTAATTTGCTGACCTGTATCGTGTTTTAAGCTTTCAACTAAATCATCAATTTCATAATCGCGCCAATCAGTGTAGAAACCAAGGTGCCCAGTGTGGACTCCCACAAAACGGACTTGGTTTAACTGCGTTGAAAATTTATGAAAGGCAGATAGTAAAGTGCCATCCCCACCTATCGAAATAACGATATCTGGGTTTTTATCGTCAATTTCAAAAGCACAGTCAACTAACTTTTTTATTAATTTAGTCGCCACTTGTTGTGACTTTTTTCCAGAATTATAAAAGACACTTACCCGCATGTGCACCCCTACTTTCGCTTATCCTCATGATCATTATCTGTGACCTGATTTCCGGTCACTTGATCATCGCTTGTTTGTTGTCCTTTGCCGTACGAAAATAATTGTTGCGCTTCTTGTATCTCTTCACGAATTGCCGACATTTCTTGGTCCAGCATAAACGCGGCCTCTGCTGCCCGCTTTAATCGCTCATTAATTTCTTCCGGAAACGCTCCCTGATATTTGTAATTTAGTGAGTGTTCAATGGTTGCCCAAAAATTCATTGATAACGTCCGAATTTGAATTTCGGCTAAAATATGCTTTTCACCGTGAACCATTTGGACGGGGTAAGAAATAACAATGTGGTACGATCGGTAACCACTTGGCTTAACGTTGGTAATGTAATCACGCTCTTCGACCACTTCAAGATCGGCCCGCTGGTGAATTAGATCGACCACTTGGTAGATATCTTCCACAAATTGACACATAATACGCAGCCCAGCAATATCCTGCATATCTTGCTCTAAGAGATCATCCGTTACTTGTCGCCGTTGCATTTTTTCAATAATACTATCTACTGGCTTAACCCGGCCAGTCACAAACTCAATTGGTGTATGCGCATTTTCCTGTTGAAATTGTTTACGCATCCCCCGTAATTTAATTTTTAATTCATCAACTGCTTGCCTATAAGGCATTAAAAATAGATTCCAATCTTTTGGCATGGTGTTTCCCTCATTTATTAACTATCATTTTAATTGATTTTACTACCAGTATATTCTAGCATAAATCGCGTCAGCAAGGTAATTCAATCAGTTGTTGAACAACTGCAGCCCGTGTTAAACTATTGCAAATGGAGGAATTAGTTTTGAGTCAAACAAAAGAAATCGAATTTAAAAATTTACTAACCCCAGCGGAGGCTAACCGCGTACTTGCAGTATACCCATTTACACACTCATTTAAACAAACTAATGTTTATTATGATACTAAAGAAAAACGGCTAAAGAAACAATTCCTAGGGCTTCGAATCCGCCTTTTTGCCACCTCGGCCGAACAAACCTTGAAAGTTCCACTCACTAAATCACAACACAGCCTAACTGAAATAACGGACACACTTACCTTAGCACAGGCAAAAGGGCTTTGGTCGGCGGAAACAATTCTAACTCCAAGTCAAGTTGCAACTAAGTTAAACGCCTTACAGATTAATCCTAAAGAATTACTCGTAATCGGCCACGCCACCACTATTCGTCGTCAAAGCCAACTAACTGCTGGTCTACTTGTTTTAGACCAAACAATTTATCCAGATACTACAAGCGACTATGAGTTAGAACTTGAAGTCACGCAATCTAATACTAGCGCATTTCACGATATTTTAGTGAAGCAAAACATCCAAAAACGGCCTGTGCAAAATAAAATCATCCGCGCATTACGGCATCAATATTTAACCTTTAACAATCAACGTTTACATGGAAATTTCACTGCCTGAGCATTTTGATTGAAAATTTGCCATGATTTGTTACTATGAATATTAGTAATGATGTTGACTAATTTATTTTTAATTGAAATTTTTTGTTAGATTATGGGGGACGCAATCTTGTTAGAAGTCTATTTATTTGTCAATCCAATCGGTGAACATTGCCTGGCGGCCGAAAATTCCGTGTTGGAACTTGTTAGTGCACGGTCCGAAAAAATTCACTATCAATTTCTACCGCTAGTTAATTTAAATACAATCAAGGATATCATGCTCCATCAAAATCTTGACAGCCATAATCTTCAACTACGTAATCAGGTTTTTCAAACTATTTATCAGGCCTCATTAGATTATAAAGCGGCACTGTTTCAGGGAAAACGCCGGGGCCAGAATTTTCTAATTAGTTTGCAATCGGCCCTCAATTTTGATCACTACAGCTATTCTACCGATTTGATCAAACAATTGGCCGAAACTAATAAGCTTGACGTTGATATGTTCCTAGAAGATCGCCAATCTGCTCTGGCTAAAGAAAGTTTTGAATCCGATCAACACGTGGCTTGCGAAATGAACATTCAAACGCACCCGTCAACGGTAATCTTCAATTACGATAATCCGGAACAAGATTATGGAATTTTAATTGAGGACTGCCAATCATTTGAATTATTAAATCAAGTTTGTGACGGTAATCTTGCTGGCGTAACTGCTTTAGGCCAACCAAGTTTCCCCGATAAATCACATAAACTGCATACACTTTAATACGCTTAGCTTAAAACGACCTAGTAACTGGCGTCTGAGTCAAACTCAGATTTTGGTGCTGGGTTTTTATGTACTATAAAATAGGCCGGTGCCCGCATATTATAATGAGAAAATAGTGTTTCACGTAAATCGTTAAAAGCTCAAAATAATTTGCAATAACTCGCACGATAACCTATCAATTGTATCGTTAGGTTATCCATAATTGCTGTAAATACGGATCTGCAAGGCTATTCTAGTCTTTTTAACATTTTTAACTTTGAAAAATAATCAGGATACCAAATTGGTAAACAGCGGATTTGCCAGCCAGAAATTGTTCTTTTAAAGAAACCAAGTTGGCTAAATTCGGCCAAAAACAGCCGAATAACTTGTTCCTGCCAATAATTTTTTTGCGTTCTGGTCAATATTGGTAGCTCAAAAAAGCACTGCTTACATTGCTTACAAAATGAATTAATCTCTAAATCAGTTAATTCAACCTTTTCTTCACAGAAAAGGAGTAAACGGACCCGTAAGTTAAAGGCCGCTTCGCGATGAACTGGCGGTGTCGGCCAATTTGAATGACAAGCCCAAGGATCACCTGCTAGATGATGCCCCGCAAGGTAACAAGTTGCTTGTAGCCCTTGCACAATTGGCGCACCCCGGTATAGTTGCTTATAAATAGTTTGGGCTTCAATCACAGCATTAGTTGGCGGTTTGTGGCCCGTTAACAAAATCATCCCTAATCGCTGTCGTTGATAACTCACTTTAATCGGTACCCCATACTGCCGAACGTGATGAACTAACCAGAGTCTTTTCTGAACTGCTTCTAATAAAAACAGATGAAAACCTGCCTGCTTAGAATAACGTAAAAATGCCCGCTTTTTTGCTGACCAATGACGTAAATCGTGGTAACGACTACCAAGTAACCAATAAACCCGGTATCCGTTTTGGCGGTACATTTCAGTTCGTTTAGATAATTGTTTAATGGAAATTGGACTACACTGAAATTCTAATGCTATTTTGACCTGAGGTAGGGTTACTAAAATATCCGGACGTTGTTGTAGCTCGGGTAGAAAGGCCTCTAGTGCACACTTCCACCCTTGGTTTTGACAATAATTAAGTAAAAAAAGTTTACCGGCCAAGTGTTCACTAGTTTCACCCTCGTTGCTGCTGGCACACTGATTTTGGTGAGCAAAATGAGCAATTTTATAAGGCCCCACGCGTAATTTTACTTTGGCGGCACAACTCGGACAATAAAATTGATGCTGCTGCCTAATCTTTTGTAACTCAGTGGTGGTGTATTGATTGGCGTAACAAAGTGTGCCGTCCTCATATTTTGCAATTAACATGTCCTCATCCCTTTACAGATAAACTCCGTAAAATGGATAAAAAATAGGCATTGTGCCAAAAATAAATGGCTCTATACTTTTTCCTGTTGATAGTTTACAAATGGTAAACTATTAACAGGATTTTTTGTGCCTTTGAATTTACAATTTAAGGACAGAAAAAGAGCTCACAGCCCTCATCCAAAAAATCCACCCACTACAGTATCATTTGAAAGGATATGAGAAAACCGTGAACCCTATAGACAATCATATAAAATTTGCGCTCAGTATTAAAGAC
>NZ_RHNQ01000042.1 GCF_003946275.1 Loigolactobacillus backii | reverse complement strand
CTTTCAACTAAAAATTGAACTGGCAATTTTAGTCTATAATTTAGGATTTTTTAATTTTGTGACGAACTAGCACCACGCGTAAATTAATAAATCATTTTATCTAATGCTCATTACACGAATTAACTTGGTCATCATTTAAAGTGTTTTATTTAGTTCCAAATAAGCGGTCACCAGCATCCCCTAAACCGGGAATAATGTAACCATCTTCGTTTAAGCGATCATCCAGACCAGCAATATAAATGTCAACATCAGGATGTGCTTCTTGAAGTGCCTTAACACCTTCTGGGGCCGCAACTAAACCAACAAACTTAATTTGCTTAGCACCACGCTTTTTTAGCGCATCAATCGCCATAATTGCTGAACCACCAGTTGCTAGCATTGGGTCAACGACAAATAGTTCACGTTGGTCAATGTCAGAAGGCATCTTAACAAAATATTCAATTGGCTTTAATGTTTTATGATCACGATACATGCCAATGTGGCCGACTTTTGCAGCGGGAATCAATTCCAAAAAACCGTCAACCATTCCGAGACCTGCACGTAAAATTGGCACAATTGCCACTTTTTTACCCGCAAGTGTCTTCTTTGTTGTTTTTGCGATTGGCGTTTCAACAACCGTGTCCTCAGTTGGCATATCGCGGGTTACTTCATAGGCCATTAATGTTGCAATTTCATTGACAACTTGCCGGAATTGTTGGGTTCCAACGTCCTTATTCCGGATAATTGTTAACTTATGCTGCACTAGTGGATGGTCAATGACATGTAATTCTCCCATTTATAAGCTCCTCTTTCACAATTTAAAATAAGTACTTCTGTATAAACGACACACAAAAAACATCATGGCTTGCGTATTTAATTTTACACATGATTACCTATAGTTTAGCGAACTTAACTAGGAAAAACTAGTCAAAATCAAATTTTTTTGCATTGATTGGAAATTGTTCGGTCAAATCGAAAACCTGTTGCCGAATACGACTTAATGCTGTTTGGTCACTTCGTTGTTCTAACGTTGCTAAAATAAGTTGGGCAACCTGCCTAGACTCGGCCGCTTTAAAACCCCGGGTGGTGATTGCTGGCGTTCCTAAACGAACACCACTCGTTCTAAACGAGCCATTCTTTTCACCAGGAATTGTATTTTTGTTTACGGTAATACTAACCATATCTAATAGATCTTGAACATCTCGTCCCGTTAAATCAAACGGAGTGACATCGAGTAATAATAAATGATTATCTGTTCCACCAGAAATAACCTTAATCCGTGGATCAGCGTTGAAGACCTCCGCCATGGCCTGCGCATTTTTTAGGATTTGTGCCGCGTACAATTTGAACTCTGGCTGTAAGGCCTCGTTTAACGCAACTGCCTTACCCGCAATAACGTGTTCTAATGGTCCACCTTGAATCCCAGGGAAAACGGCGGAGTTAATTGCCTTAGCGTATTGCTCCTTTGCTAAGATTAGTCCCCCTCGTGGTCCCCGCAACGTTTTATGCGTTGTCGTCGTGACAACATCTGCGTAAGGTACTGGGCTGGGGTGCAGGCCAGCAGCAACCAAACCAGCAATGTGCGCCATATCTACCATTAAATAGGCGCCAACCTCATCGGCAATATCCCGAAAAGCCTTAAAATCAATTATCCGGCTATAAGCGGAAGCTCCTGCCACAATCATTTTTGGTTTGAACTCATGGGCAAGTTTTTGTAACGCTGGATAATCAATTCGGCCAGTCGTTTCATCAATACCGTAACTCTTAAACATGTAGGTCTGACCACTAAAACTAACTGGCGCGCCATGAGTTAAGTGACCACCTTCAGTTAAACTCATTCCTAAAACTCGGTCACCCGGTTCTAAGAAAGCACGGTAAGCAGCCATATTAGCCCCTGATCCAGAATGTGGTTGCACATTGGCATATTCTGCGCCAAATAACTTTTTAGCGCGGTCAATGGCCAGTTGCTCGACGACATCGATGTACTCGCAACCACCGTAAAAACGGTGGCCCGGATAACCTTCAGCGTATTTATTGGTCAAAACGCTTCCTTGGGTTGCACGAACTGCATCAGAAACGATATTTTCTGATGCGATTAGCTCAATGTTGTGTTCCTGGCGTTGTTCTTCCTGGTGAATCGCGTTCCAAAGTTCTGGGTCATTAAGATGATAATTCAATGGCTTCCCCTCCAAAATAATTAACGTAAGTTTTTTGCTGACCAATCAGGTCAATTGTCAAAATTATAAAACGATTAAATTTAAATGGCAATAAATTAATTATAGCATAATCTTAGTTGGTTTCAGTAAAATATTGTTGGCCGGCCGATTTTTCTAGCCGATTCATATAGGCCACACCTAAGCCTTCTTTAGAAAAGCCCTGGGCCAGAATTAATTTCACTTCTGGCAACAAATCAAAATAGCGTAAACCATCAAATAAATGCTGACTGGCAGTAGTTAACGAATCTCCCAGCGAGAACTGGTATTTAAAACGCACGTCACTACTCTGACCTAAAATATCGTCAGTTGCGAGAACCCCAAAGGGAAGCTCCTGTTTTGCCGCCCAAGCAATAGCCGCACGAAATTCACTAGGTTCTTTAACCACCAGAACCTGAGCATTAGGGGCATAGTGCTTGTACTTCATTCCTGGTGCCTTAGGGATTTCTTCTGCGGTTACGTGATGGTGATTATTTTCAATCGAACCAATTACTTGTTCAATTGCCTCTTTTGTCACCGCACCTGGCCGTAAGATCGTGGGTGTTGTTCCAGATAAATCTAACACTGTCGATTCTAGACCCACACCTGTTGGCCCATCATCAATAATTCCAGCAATTTTTCCATTTAAATCATGGTTAACGTGTTGGGCCGTTGTTGGACTTGGTTTGCCCGAAGTATTAGCTGATGGCCCAACAATTGGTCGTCCTAAGGCCCTAATCAAATCCAGCGTCACTTGGTTTTTAGGGTTACGAAAAGCGGCCGTTGTTAAACCGCCAGTAACTGTTTTAGAAAAAGCATTCGGTTTTAAATTCAAGATTAAGGTTAACGAACCTGGCCAAAAAGCAGCCGTTAATTTTTGGGCCTTTTCCGGAAAAGCGGCCACATATTTTTTTACGGTCGCAACGTCAGCAACGTGAACAATTAATGGATTATCGCTGGGACGTCCTTTTGCGGCGTATACTTTCTTAACTGCTAACTCATTGGTTGCATCGGCACCTAGACCGTAAACTGTTTCAGTTGGAAAAGCGACTAACTCACCTGCCGCTAAATCAATTGCGGCCGCTTTTATTTGTTCAGGTGAAAAAATTTTTGTTTCCATATAATAATCAATCCCTTCAAACTTCTTTGTACTGAATACGCACCATTCGATCATGCCCAGTAATATCTTTTTTAAACCGAGCCACTAATGCCAGTTGCTGCACAAGTTGACTAAGTGCCGTTTTTTGTTTAAAACCAAACTCTCCAAAAAAGTAGCCGCTGGTATTTAAATGCAACGGTAACTGACTAAGCAACCGCCGGTAAAAATTTAAACCGTCTGTTCCGGAAAATAATGCCGTTTTAGGCTCAAATTTTAAAACGCTCGCGTCCATCACGACAGTTTCAGAATTAGCAATGTACGGCGGATTACTCACAATCAGATCAAAGGTTTGCTGGGTCAAAGATTTAAACATATCACTTTGTTGAAACGTCACCGTTGCCCCTAATTCTTGCGCATTTTGCTTGGCAACCGTTAAAGCGGCCGCCGAAATATCCGATGCTGTAACTTGCCAATTTGGCCGGGCCAATTTTAAACTAATGCCAATCGCGCCACTGCCCGTACCAAGATCGAGAACATTTAATGGCCGCTCCCCTAACTCTAATGCCCACTCCACCAATTCTTCAGTTTCTGGCCGTGGAATTAACGTTGCATCCGTTACGCGAAATCTATGCCCGTAAAAATGGGTGTGACCAACAATATATTGGGCTGGTATATCCGCGGCAAATTGACGAATATCCGCTTGAAATTGGTGCCAATCAGCGGCAGCCATAGCGTGGCGATAATTCAGTAAAAGATGAGTTTGGTCCAAATTAAAGCGTTCTTGCATCAAAAATGAACTGGCGTCCTCTTTTTTATTTTTAGTTAAAAAAGAAGAGGCCCATTTAATGGCCTCAAAATACGTTGGATTAACCATTTTGTAGCTGCTCCAGTTTTTTAGTCTGATCGTGTAAAATCAGAGCATCAATAATTTCTTCCAGATCACCATTCATAATTCTGTCTAACTTATTCAAGGTTAGACCAATTCGGTGGTCAGTAACCCGATTTTGTGGGTAATTATAAGTTCGAATTCGTTCGGAACGATCACCGGTTCCAACAGCACTCTTTCGGTTTTCATCATATTCACTCTGATTTTGGCCCTCATAATAATCATAAACACGTGCTCGTAAAATTTTCATTGCCTTTTCACGATTTTGTTGCTGCGAACGTTCATCCTGCATGGCAACAACAATCCCAGTTGGTAAATGGGTCATTCGGACGGCCGAAGATGTCTTATTAATATGCTGGCCACCAGCACCAGACGAACGATAAACGTCGGTTCGAATATCCTTCGCATCAATATCAATGTCCACTGAATCGTACTCTGGCATTACCGCGACAGTTGCAGTTGATGTGTGAACACGTCCCTGTGATTCCGTCTGTGGGACCCGCTGAACACGGTGTGCCCCATTTTCAAATTTAAGCTTAGAATAAACGTTATCGCCACTAATCATAATGACAACCTCTTTAAAGCCACCTACTTCAGTCGGTGTTTGATCAACAATTTCGGTTTGCCAACCTTGCTTTTCAGAATAACGCATATACATATCAAGAAGATCACCAGCAAAAAGACTGGCCTCATCACCACCGGCAGCACCCCGAATTTCCATAATAATGTTTTTATCATCATTAGGATCCTTCGGTAACATTAAAACGGTCATTTCTTCTTCAAGCTTAGCCTTTTCTGTCTCTAATGTATTTAAGTCCTGTTTAACCATCGTATCCATTTCTGGATCTAATTTTTCGCGAAGCATCGCTTGATTTTCCGCAATCTGATTATTAATGTCCTTATAGTGGTTATATTTATCCGTTGTTTCGCGGATTTCGCCTTCTTCTTTCGACAACTTCATAAATCGTTGTGTATCGTTAATGACGTCGGGATCAGATAGCAATCCTTCCAGTTCTTCATAACGGTCAGCAACTGATTGGAGCTGATCAAACATTTCGTCCATAATTTATTTACCTCACAATTTTGAATTAAGTCTAGCTAGAGAGTGTTTAAAAAAGCAGCTTTCTATTTCTTGCCAAACACTATATTTAAATTAAATTATATCGCTACTAAAAATAATGCTTATGCCGCGTAGTCAGATTGGGTTAGGTTCCATTCCGGCGCTGGCGTATGGAACGCGTGGCGCGTTGACAAGCTAATTTTCTTTCCGATTGAAACCATCGGAAAAGAAAATGGATCTTGTCAATCACGCAAGGTACTAAATGACCAAAATTCGGTCATCAAGTACCTTCGACACGGCTGATACGCCAGCGCCTCCATTTCACCTTGGCAGTGGTTGAGCTTTAATTGTTGACTAATCAATTGTTTAGTCTAATACAATTCAGCTTTAATGCTGCACAACTTATCGGCGGCCTTAATTGGCCGTCAATATTGACAACGGCAGTTTTCTACTGGCAACATAAACTGTTGCTAGTAACTGCCAGAGACACAGACAACACTTAAATGTTCCACTGCGGCCAGATTTCATTCCGGGGCGCGAGGGCCAGCTGTGTCGATGATTATTAATGGCGGTTTGGGCCATTTAGAATCATGCGGGCTTGGCGAGATCCACTTTTACCCCTGCTTTGCCTTTATCTGGTAAAAGTTAGCTCGCCAACCCGCCACGCGTTCCGTCCTCGCGCCCCGGAATGGAATCTAATCCATTCCGTCTTGTTCCAGTTAGATTTTGGCGTTCTGAAAACTAACTAATAGTTTTAAATATGGTTGCTATGATGCACTCGCTAGTTATCCGCCGCAATTTTCGCTAAGTCGGGATGAAAATAGTGGTGCCGACAAACGGGATAATAAGCCTCGTTACCACCGATCTCAATCTGTTGACCTTGATAGACTGGCTTACCATTAGTAACGCGCATGTTCATCAACGCCTTTTTATTACAAAACCAACAAATTGTCTTAATCTCAACAATTTTATCGGCATAAAGTAATAAATATTTTGAGCCTTCAAACAATTCATTTTGAAAGTCATTTTTTAAACCATATGTCATCACTGGAATATTCCAATCATCAACAATCGTTGCCAGTTCTAAAACGTGGTGCTTTTTTAAAAACTGGGCCTCATCAATTAAGATGCAAGCTGCCTTAGGGTCCTCTTGCGCAACAACTTTTTCAAGGTTAGTCTCAGCAAAGATTGGAATTGCATTTCGGCGTAAACCAATCCGACTAGAAATAACGCCTACATCATCGCGGTCATCAATACCAGAAGTCATGATAATCACTGATTTATTTTGCTCTTCGTAATTATGCGCAACCTTTAAAATATCGATTGTCTTCCCGCTATTCATTGCACCATAATGAAAAAACAATTGGGCCATCCTTTTTCAAACCCCTTTTCATAAACATTCTTATTCAGTATAATCGATTTTAGAAAAAAATTCACCTTCTAAATCATCATTTTGCCGTAGTCACTATTAATTATGGTATGCTACATTCATGTGTGAAATTATTAATCTTGAGGAGTATCTAAAATGTCATTAAAAAGTTCCTTAGCAATTGCCGCTGGTAAATCATCTTACTGGTTTCTCCACACTTTTTTGAAAGGTGGTAGTTCCTTACCCGGCATTATTACAAACAAAATTGATCCAACAATTTTAACTACCTTAGCGCGGGATTACGAAGTTGTCATCATTACGGGAACCAATGGTAAAACTTTAACCACCGCACTGACCGTCAAGGTACTTCACGAGCAGTATCCTGATATCTTAACCAACCCAACTGGCTCCAATATGGTGCAGGGAATCACTACTGCTTTTCTAACGCACCAACGAACTAAGTCGGGAAAAAAGTTGGCCGTCCTTGAAGTAGATGAAGCAAATGTTGTTTTAATTACAAAATATATTAAACCAACAGCTTTTGTTCTAACCAATATTTTCCGTGATCAAATGGATCGCTACGGTGAGCTTTACACCACTTACCAAAAAATTCTCGATGGTATCGCTAATGCGCCTGAAGCAACCATTATTGCTAACGGTGACGCTCCAATCTTTCATTCCCGGAAATTGCCAAATCCATTTATCTTTTACGGCTTTGATCACGAACCAGATGACGAGTTAATGGCCCCTTACAACACTGATGGGGTTTTATGCCCCGTTTGTCACCATATTTTGCATTATAAAGCCCTGGTTTACAGTAACCTTGGTAAATATTACTGTCCTAATTGCGGCTTTAAGCGGCCTGAACTAACTTACCGTTTAACTCAATTAACCCAGCAGACCCCGACTTCCTCTAGTTTTGAAATTGACGGTCACCCCTTTAAAATCCAAATTGGTGGTACCTACAACATCTATAACGCACTGGCCGCCTATGCAGTTGGTCGTTACTTTGGTATTACGCAACCGCAAATTCAGCACGCTATCGATGCCGACCAGAAAGTATTCGGTCGTCAGGAAATCATTCAGGTGGAAGACAAGGCCGTAACTTTAATTTTAGTCAAAAATCCAGTAGGTCTTAACCAAGTTTTAGATATGATTGCTTTGGACCAGGAGCCCTTCTCCTTAGTGACACTTTTAAACGCTAATTACGCCGATGGTATTGATACCAGTTGGATTTGGGACGCTGACTTTGAAAGTTTAACCCACCTTCCTATTCCTCGTTTTATTGCCGGTGGTGAACGTGAAAAGGACATTGCCTTTCGTTTAAAAATTGCTGGTGTTCCAGAGGCCAAATTAGTAAAAAAGCCTGAATTAGATGACGTTATTACTGAAATTAAGGTCTTACCTACAAAGCACGTTTATGTACTGGCAACTTATACCGCCGTTTTACAATTAAGAAAAAAATTAGACGAAAAAGGCTACCAAACAGCCCCAATGGCAAAATAAAAAACTGATGTTGCTCTCCGCCAATTATGTTGGAGAACAACATCAGTTTTTTATTTAGGCCTTAACGCCTGGTTCAGAAGCGATGATTTGTAAATCACCGCTAAGTTGCCACTGTTTAACCGCAAACGGTAAAATAAAGTGCTGGCCCTTGCTTAAGGGATAGGTTTGCCCGTCAACCGTCAACTGTCCTTGTCCGTCAATCACAGAAGCCAACGTGTAAGGTGCAGTTTGCCGCTTTAGAGCCAACTCACCTTGAACCCGCCATTGATAGACACTAAAATAAGGCGCCTTAACGTAAGTTGTCAGTGTTGACGTTCCAACTTGTTTTGTCTGAACGTCTAACTTAGGGGCAACAAAGGGAACATTGGTGACATCAATTGATGGCTGAATGTGGAGTTCACGCTTTTTACCAGTTTTGGCATCAACCCGGTCATAATCGTACAACCGGTAAGTCGTGTCACTACTTTGTTGCGTTTCTAATGCCATAATGCCCTTACCCAATGCATGAATGGTCCCACTTGGAACGTAATAGAATTCACCAGGTTTAACTGGAACGTGAACAAATAAGTCCTGCCAATCTTCTTGATGAATCATATCGGCCAACTGTTCACGTGTTTTGGCTGTATGACCGTAAACTAACTCGGCGCCGGGATCGGCCGCAATAATGTACCAACACTCCGTCTTACCTAATTCATGTTCATGCTCGGCCGCATAAGGATCATCCGGGTGAACCTGAACGGATAAATCGGCTTCCGCGTCTAAAATTTTAGTTAGTAATGGGAAAACAGCACCCTTTGCGTTACCAAAAACATCCCGGTGCTTTGCCCATACTTCGTCTAACGTTTCGCCAGCATAAGGTCCATTGGCCACTGTGCTGGGGCCGTGTGGGTGCGCCGAAATTGCCCAGCATTCACCGGTTTTATCACTAGATAATTCATAACCAAAAACATCGTGTAACTTGGTACCTCCCCAAATCTTTTCCTGAAAATAGGGTTTTAAAAAAAATGGTTCTGCCAAAGAAAATCACCTCAATATAAATTAACTACTTCTTTGTTAAGTTTACCATATCGCTTACATTCTTATTAACTAAATTCCATCATTCTTGCGCTTTTTCAGTTAAATAAGTATCAATTAAGTGATCACGTTTGGCCAAATAGGCCTCATTTGGTGCTACTGGGTGAACGCGGTTTGATAAAAAGATAAAGGCCGCATCCTTTTTCCCATCAAGCAGAATAAAACTGCCAACGTAGCCGGTGTGAAATAAAAGCTTATGCTGATCGGCCTCTACTGAAGTTTTCAAATTCCAACCTAAACTACGCCCACCGGAAAAGCCCGTATAGTCATGGTAAAGACTGTTGATGGTTGTTTGACTAATTGGCGGCCGCGGCACAAGTGCGTCGCCTAACATAAACCGAGCAAACAAGAGTAGATCACTCATTGGCGCAAATAATCCGGCGGAACCACAGTGTTTGCCTAAAATATGGGCCTTAGGATCATGGACTACCCCTTGAATTAACCCGCGCCCACCTGGCTCATAGCTTGCCGGCACACATAATTTCTTTTCTGGCGTAAATGTGCTGTTTAACATTCCTAGTGGCCGTAACACGTACTGCGTTAGTGCATCCTGGACTGGCAAATGGAGTAGGCGTTCGATCACCCAGCCACAGTAAATCAAACCAGTATCGCTGTACTTAACTTCACGTCCAAAACCCGCACCAGTGGTCAGGCCTAACAAGGAGTAAGTTAGTTTAGCCGCACTCAGCGAATTTCGGTGGGGAATATAGCCGCTAATTCCAGAAGTATGGGTCAAAAAATGGCGCAAGGTTACGCGACTATCTTGAAAACTAGGTATGTACCACTGCAGCGGATCATTAACCGATAAACGCCCGGCTTCTTGCAATTCCAATATTAACGTTGTCGTTGCAATCACTTTGGTCAAAGAAGCCAAATCATAGAGTTGATTGGCCTTTAATAATTTTTTATCTGGTTTTAGTTCACTGTAACCAAAATAATGTTCTTCAGTTGTTTGTCCGTTAATAAAAGCATAATGAACACCTGGGACAACACCATCCGTAACTAACGCCGCCAATTCTGCCTGTGTTTTATCGTACATTTATCCCGACTCTTTTCCGTATTTAATAGCTAAAGCATAGCATAGTTTACTTTGCCACAGACAACTCAACCTATCCAAAAAGAGGCTGGAACCAAAAGTCCCAGCCTCTCATTGTTTCCGTACATTGCTCTAGAACGTACACCAATTACATTGCAACGTTACCAGAAAATTGACTATTGTAAAGATCGGCGTAAAAACCATTCTTAGACATTAATTGATCATGCGTCCCCGTTTCAACAACCGAGCCCTCATTCATTACAATAATATTATCGGCGTCACGAATTGTTGATAGACGATGTGCGACAACAAAACTCGTTCGATTAACTAATAACCGCGCCATAGCGTGCTGGATATGAACTTCGGTTCGCGTATCCACTGAACTGGTTGCTTCATCTAAAATTAAGATTTCTGGATCCGCAACAAACGCCCGGGCGATCGTTATTAATTGACGCTGGCCTTGCGAAATATTTGACGCCTCTTCATTTAAGATCGTCTCGTAGCCATCAGGAAGTTTACGTACAAAATCATCAACGTGGGCCGCTTTAGCAGCCTTAACGATATCATCGCGTGTTGCTTTCTCATTACCATATTTAAGATTATCATAAATTGTTCCGGTAAAGAGCCAAGTATCCTGAAGAACCATCGCAAAGTGTGAACGTAATGCTTCCCGTTTGATATCACGCGTATCAGTCCCCATTAGCCGAATTGAACCGCCTTTAATATCATAAAAACGTTCCAATAAATTAATGATTGTTGTTTTACCGGCCCCAGTAGGCCCAACAATTGCAACCGTCTGGCCTTTTTGAACTTCTAAATTAAAGTCTTGCATCAATAATTTATCATTGTAACCAAACTGAACGTGATCCAAGGTAATAAAATTGGGATCATCTTTGATTTCTGGTAATCCAGAAGCAGTATCAGTCATTTCAGGCTCATCAATCACTTGGAAAATCCGTTCGGCAGATGCAATTGTCGATTGAATCGTGTTCATTAAATTGGCCAACTGTGAAATTGGTTGTGAAAATTGGTTCGTGTACTGTAAGAATGCCTGAACATTACCTAAAGTAACCGTTCCGTGGGAAACTTGAATTCCCCCAACAATTGCCACAAATACATAACCAATGTTATTCAGAAAAATCATCAACGGCATAATAATACCGGAAATAAACTGGGCCTTCCACGCAGCCTGATAGTACCTATCATTCTGTGTCTCAAAATTATCGATGGCATCTTGTTCCTTATTGAAGCTTTTAATAACCACATGTCCAGAATAATTTTCTTCGACTTGGTTATTTAATAAACCTAGACTATCCTGCTGAGCAGCAAAGAAGCGCTGTGAACGTGGTGCAACAACGCCTACAATCAGCAGGCTTAACGGAATCGTTATCAACGCGATCAGAGTTAACTTCCAGCTAATCGTTAACATCATCCACAAAGTCCCTAAAAAGGTCACTGCACTTGTTACTGCCTGCGTCAAACTCTGCTGCAAAGTACTGGCAATATTATCCATATCGTTAATCGCCCGACTCATAATATCACCGTTAGTATGCGTATCATAATAATTAATCGGAACACGTTCCATCTTCGCCTTTAGTTCGCGACGAAGCTTATAAACGGTTTGCTGTGAAACTCGTGTCATAATAAACTGTTGTAAAAAGCTAAAAACAGCCGCCGCTAAGTACATTAAAATAACAACAATAATAATCTGTTCAATCTTTCCAAAGTTAATTGGAAAACGCGAAATCGGGATACCCGCCTTTTGCTCAGCAGTTCCCTTCATAACACCCTTAAAGATTTCGGTTGTTGCTTCACCCAAAATTTTTGGTGTGCGAATCTGAAAAATAACCGAGGCAATGGCCAAAATAAGCACAAACGAAACCGCAACTAACCGATCAGACATGTAACGCATTAGCCGGGCCGTTGTCTGCCAAAAGTTTTTTGGCTTTTCAACTAAACCACCGCCATGTCCGCCACCGTGACCAGGACCGTGACTTACAGATTGCTTTGTCGTTACTTGCTCTTTCTCGCTCATACTTGGTCCCCCTTTCGCAACTGTGAATCCATTATTTCTTGATAAACTTCATTGTTGGCCTTTAATTCTTCGTGGGTTCCTTTTCCGACTAACTTACCATTATCTAAAACTAAAATGAGGTCGGCATCCGCCACAGTCGAAATTCGCTGAGCAACAATAACAACAATACTCTTTTGAATTCGCGGATCCTGGCGTAATTCACCCCGCAGCTCAGAATCCGTTTTAAAATCAAGCGCAGAGAAGGAATCGTCAAAGACATAAACCGAGGCGTCTTTAACTAAAGCTCTAGCAATTGCCAATCGTTGACGTTGACCACCGGAGAAGTTCCCTCCACCTTGTTCAACGTGCGCGTCAAGGCCACCTGACATTGCTTTAACAAAATCGGCCGAACGCGCAATTGCTAGTGCACGCCAGATTTGTTCATCCGAAGCATCTTTATTACCATACTTCATATTATCGCGAATTGTTCCCGTAAATAAGACGGCCTGTTGCGGCACAAATGAAATTGCCGCGTGTAAATCGTGTAAAGTTAAATCACGAATATCAATTCCATCTAATTTAATGGCGCCCTTTTCAACGTCATAAAAGCGGGGAAATAAATTAACTAACGTTGTCTTACCGGAACCAGTTCCACCGATAATTGCGACTGTTTGACCACTTTTGGCCTTAAAATCAATACCACTCAAGGCCAATTTTTCAGCACCATGATAACGATAATCAACTTGGTCAAAGGCCAGACTGTTACGGCCTGGTTCAGTAGTTAGCTGAAGTGGTTTTTTCGGATCGGTAATTGTTGTATCCAAATCCAAAACCTGTTGAATTCGTTTTGCTGAAGCCTGCGCCCGGGGAATAAGAACGAAAACCATTGATAACATCATAAAGCTCATCAAGATTTGCATTGCGTAAGTCATAAACGCAATCATATTTCCCACTGGCATCGACTGATTGGCAATAAGGTCCGCACCAAACCATGTAATCCCAACGTTTGTTGCACTCATCATTAAGGTCATAATCGGCGCCATCAACGCCATGAGACTATAGACTTTGACTGCATTATGCGTATAGTCCTGATTAGCGCCTTCAAAGCGTTTCTGCTCAAAATGATCTTGCCGAAAAGCTCGAATAACCCGAACTCCGGTCAAACCTTCTCGAAAAATCAAGTTAATATTATCAGTCTTGGTCTGCATTGCACGAAATAAAGGAACGGCAAAACGCATCACAATCCCAATAAAGATTGCCATTAACGGCAAAATAACAACAAAAATCAAAGTTAATGTATGATCTTTAGAATAAGCTAGGAAGCTCGCACCAACTAACATAATCGGAGCCATAATCATCATTCGCAGTGCCATCATTGCAACATTTTGAATCTGAACAACATCATTAGTTGTTCGTGTGATTAATGAAGAGGTCTCAACCTGATCAAACTCATCATTAGAAAAATTAATTACTTTATGGTAAATATCAGTTCTCAACTTTTTTCCAAGCATTTGTGATGTTCGGGATGCTAAAAAGACATTCCCTAATGCGGCCAAAATACTCAGTAAAGCAAAGCCAATCATTTCAAACCCAATCTTCCAAATATAGTTAATGTCGCCCTTAGCGACCCCGTTATTAACAATATTGGCCGTGAGACTTGGTAAGTTTAAGTTACTGACCACCTGAACAATCATAAAAAGAACGGCTCCAGTGACTGCTCAGATTGACATACGCCCGCGCGCAATTTTTAACATAGGTTAAGCTCCTTCCGTTTTACGTACAACACCGTTTTCAAGCCAATCAAGAACACGTAACAAATCTTGCCGTAAAGTCTTTAAGTCAAATTGTTCTGTCTGCGCGTTCTTTTGACAATAACGACCAATAGTTTGAAAACAGGCCGACGTAATTAAATGTACTAATTGCTG
Source organism: Loigolactobacillus backii (assembly GCF_003946275.1). Classification (GTDB taxonomy): domain Bacteria; phylum Bacillota; class Bacilli; order Lactobacillales; family Lactobacillaceae; genus Loigolactobacillus; species Loigolactobacillus backii. The sequence goes on along the minus strand of NZ_RHNQ01000042.1, from coordinate 9,172 downwards.
TAAGGATTCATCATCCGTTACTCTTATCTTGGTTCGATCAATAAGTTCGTTAATCTGCCCATGAGGATGTTTATTCCGGATTACTTTTCTTAGACGCTGACTTTCCGTAAAGCTCAGCGAAAGAAAAACATTCCGAAAATAAGCATTTTCTGACCCCGAAGTAAAATCAATCAAGTTTTTATCAATAAATGTACGAATGGCCAGAAAAAAATCGCCTTTAACCGCAATTAAAGTCTGGTAAAAATCATCCTGTTGTCGTTTATGTACTTGAATAAAATCATAGCCGAACAAATCCATCTTATCGCTAAAATATTGATAAAAGCTTCCCCGCGAAATTTTGGCCTGTTGAATAATTCGATTAATTGAAGCCTCATGCAGCGGTACACGCGAAAACTCAGCGTGTGCTGCCGTCAATAATCGCTGTTTCTTTGCTTCTGTAAGGTTAAAAAAAGTACTCGTTGGCACACACAAACTCCTTTCTACATGATCAAACTTATTTTAGATGTGACGACTTGTCATTATAGATAATTTTGGCCATAAAAGCAAGTTATTTGCGTTAAATAGACACGGCACCACTAATACGTATTAGTGCTTTTCTGTTAGCTTTCATGCTATGATAAAAATATTCTTAATCTAAGTTGGTGTAATCTATGCGAACAGTCAAACATATTTTTTTATTTTTCCTTCTTTTTTTTGTTGAACAACTCCCCCTCACTGGCCTCAGTATTGCCACTGCAGTTGTTAAGACCAATCAGCAAAATCTAATTATAATTTTAGGCGTCAGCTTTTTAGTTATCGTTGGCCTAATGACCTACCTATACTGGCACCTTTACCGCCAAACCGTGTTTAAAAATGGTGCCGAGTTTGATCAAAAATTGAATTCCAGAACCTGGTTGCCACTCATCGTGGGTTTCATTGCAATGTTTGCGGTTAACGCCATAACCGTTCCGTTTATGCAAACTAGTGGAAACGAAAATGTTGATAGTCTAGCCACACTTGCCAAATCATTTGGCCTTTTCATGTTTGTGTTTACCGCCATCTTTGGCCCGATCCTGGAAGAAATCATCTTTCGTGGCCTATTTATCAATTGGTTCTTTAAAGATTCTCGTTTGATCAGTATCCTGCTTAGCTCATTAGTCTTTGGTAGTGTTCACGTTGATCTATTTGGCCACGTGGACCTCATTTATTGGCTTTCCAAAGTACTTTTAGGCCTAATCCTTGCTCTTGTTTATAATCGCACCAAAAATCTTAAGGTCCCCATTTTATTGCATATTCTAAACAACACCCTGACACTATTTTTATAAAGACCACGTTTATTTTTAGCTGTTACTTGACGGATAGTTAGTTTTTATGTAAAATGATTATTGTTCCTGTTTCCAGCATTGCCCGCTGGTCAAATTGGTTAAGACATCGCCCTCTCAAGGCGGGGTTACGGGTTCGATCCCCGTGCGGGTGATATTTAAAGCTCCGATAGATTCCATTAATCCTCTGATTGCCTTCATATAGGTAGTTAGAGGATTTTTTGTATGCTTAGAGAACCCGGCAAATTACTTAGTGTGCATTATTTTGAACAAAATCACCGATTGTGCATTTTTTTAGATAGCAATGCACAATGACAGTTTCTTCCTAAGTGTACAAGTAATAATAAATTTTGCTGTCATTATTTATCGTCCTTCGATTTAATGAGCCACTTGATAGTCATTACTATAATGTAAACTACTCGTGAAACCACTAGCAACTTATCACTATTATTTTTGCATTTTAAGGGCAACAGGTGATAATTTATAGTAAAAAAAGCGCCACTTCCCAATGGAAGCAGCGTTTTAGTGTGCAAAACAATATTTTATTTAATCTTTTTCAGCTAAATTTAATGTGACCTTTGTGCTATCCGTAAATTTATGAATAATGGGATTGGACTTAGCACGGTATATCCAATTATTTTCTTCTAACCATCCGATTATCTCTGGCATTTTATTTTTTTTAAACACCCTTGTATCGGTATTATACCAAAAGTTTATAAGTTGTGTATCAGTAATACCATTATCGTCCATATTGAAAAGATAGGACTGTAATAAAATAAAAAGCACACTGAATATTCTCCACTTTTTTAAATTTGCCTCTTCATATTCCTCAGTATGAGCGAACACTTTATTTAGGATTTTGGCAGATTTATTAAAAGCCTCTAATTTATCCACTAAACTTGTTCGCACATCTAACTGCCCTTCAATTATTATGCTTAAAATCTGTTCAATAAATACGGTAAGGTCTCCAAAATTATCCCTACGTTCCGCTTCTTTGAAAATTTTGTAATACTTTGATTGTTCATTATGAATAGAAGTAGAAATAATTAATCCTGTATAGGGATCGATTTTTGAAGAAAGATATTCTGATAATAGATACCTCCCAGTTCTTCCATTACCGTCATAAAATGGGTGCGTATTCTCAAACATAAAATGCGTTACAATAGCTTTAGAAATTTCAGGAACATCCGCATCATTCATAAAATAAATTAATTGTTTTAATTTATCGGATATCTCGCTTTCATTTTTTGGAGGACGATGAACGCTTTTCATTGCTGATCCAATCCATACCTCTTTATTTCTAAAATATTTTCCATCTGGTAGTTTTTTATCAGGAATCTCACCTTGTAGTAAAGAATCATAAATCCTTCTGATATCTTCTAGTGAATAAATTTTAATAATTTTTTGGTTAAAGATATCTCTATACATGCGAACTGTTGACTGCAGCCTTTTCTTGGTAGGCGTTTTATCGTTTTCTTGCTCATCAACCATTGTCTTAATATCTTCTCTATTTGTTTTTACCCCTTCGATTTCATTGGTAAAAAAAATTTCATTTGCTAAAACTTCATTTGTATATGTTCTGCCGGCTATACCCGGTAACGTATTAACCAGTCGCCTAATTTGCCTCGAATTATTAGTTATTTTCTGAATTTTAGAATACATTTTTGTCGTATTTTCAAAAAAGATAGGCAAATCATCAGACTGCCCACCGTTACTATCTGTCAGTAAAGGATAAAGATTGGTTTTCCAAACACTATCGCTTTCCATGCGCTTAAAATATTCCGCTTTAACTTCCGTCTTAGTTAAAGATGGGCCAGAACCATTATATTTAAATTGATGCAGAGTAATATAACTCATTTTAATAATCACCTATCTTTATTGAAATGATCTTGCTATAACTCTATCATATTTTAATATTTAATCAAATATTAAAATATGATTCACTTTACCTCCACACATATTTATATTATTTAAATTATTAAATTGTATTTCAACAATACACTATTTAAATGTGCCCAAATATCAAGAAAGTCACCAGACGCTATTAAAACAGCGTTTAGCGACTTTCCTGATTACATTTCATCAACATTCATTAATTTAGACTTTATATCTACTGCCTCAACAGGCTAGCTCACAAATTAGACCACAAAAAAACACTCACCGTAAAGTGAGTGCCTTAAAAACTAATAATTAGTCTTTAACAACGTTAGTAGCTTGTGGGCCACGATCGCTGTCTTCAACATCAAATGTTACGCTTTGGCCTTCGTCTAAAGTCTTGTAGCCGTCGCCTTGGATAGCTGAGAAATGTACGAATACATCGCTACCGTTGTCGCGAATAATGAAGCCATAACCTTTGTCTGCATTAAACCATTTAACTGTTCCGTGTTCCATAAATAAAAATCCTCCTACGTGCAATTGGCACAAATTATTCGGTAAATCTTGAAAGGTGTATATTTGGAAGAAGTTTACTGATGAAACTTGAAACCAAAATATTCCGAACAAAGAAGTACTTGATTAGAATATACCATGAACCATGCTAAAAAGCAAACGCAACCAAAATAAATTTAATCCTAGTTCTAGTTAGTTTCAATAATTTTTTGCTTTCGCACGGTTGCTAGTTCATCGTCAATCTTGGCTAACACCTCAGCAACGTGCTTAGGTTCGGACAAATCATACTTTTGTAAATTAATCTTCATTTTAGGGCCTTCCTGGTACTCATCAAACCAATCTTTATAAGCCGCCCACATTTTATAATAATAATCATATAAGTTCTGATCATTATCAACTTGTTCATAATCACGGCCACGTTTTTTAATTCGGTAAAGAATGGTATCAAAGTCAGCGTATGCATAAACTAAAAGATCAGGTGCCTTCTTAGGAATATCCTTTAATTCTTGCATCATATTTTCCAATAAAGTTAAATAAATTGAAAACTCTTGATCGGTGATATTGCCCTCTTTATTATTTTCACGCGTAAATAATGCATCCTCATAAATTGAGCGATCCAACACGTTATTGTCATCGGTAAGTGCTTTTTTTATCATTGCAAAACGTTTATTCAAAAAGAAGATCTGCAACAAAAAGCCGTACTTCTTTGGATCAGAATAATATAGTGGTAAAACTGGATTATCCCCTACTGGCTCAAAGAAAGCTTTCGTGCCAAGGTGCTCTGAAATTAATCCCGTTAACGTTGTTTTACCAACACCTATCATTCCCGCTGTCACTATCACCATAATGAACCCCCTCTAAAGTTCCTGATTGATTATCATCCTTGATAGCAATCAAATTCACATAAATTACATTGTAGGGCAGATTTCTTAAAACCACAATTACTTTTTAATTAAACCTAGAGCGGATTTTAAAAAATGTTTAGATTCTACTCTGCAATTACGGATTACTTACACTACCAATCGGACTAGGATAAACCAAAGACGTTAATCACCCTGATGTCCATATGTTATCCAGTCAACTACTATTGCGTAATTATAGTTTGTTATTTACAAAAATCGCAAATAACTCTTGATACTTCGATGTTGTCTATTCTTGTGGCAAAGATCAAGGAGCACAGTTCTAAAATTCATAACTGCCCACAATTCAATTCGTCTTGGTCACCGCAAGAACTAGCAAAGCAAAGAACGTCAAGTTAAAGCATAGCAACTGCAGGAAACTTTTTTAACACGATTACACGAAAATGGTCAGAGGCCGGGACAAAAGTCCTAACCTCTGACCATTTTCGAGTATTATTGTATGACCTGCACCAATAGTCCAGGTTCACATGCCTAACTGCAGCTAATCCAATAACGATAGGCCGGTTATTAGATCGGCTTACGTTACCCAGCAAACCCAAAACCGACCTTTGTCCCACTCGATCTGGTTACAGTTTTATTGACTCATAACCTTACGTCTAAAAACTGTTAAAAGAACGGTCAATAAAATTCCTTGCTGATTTTTCAAATAACTAATTGACAGATACCCTAAAACCCGGTAAAATATTATTCGTTGAGTTAATCTAATACAATTTATTGGGTAATAGCGAAATGGTAACGCAACGGACTCTGAATCCGTAATTTCTAGGTTCGATCCCTAGTTACCCAATCAGAGGTTTACAAAAGAGAGCGCCAAACTAATATTTAAAAATATTAGTTTGGCGCTCTCTTTTTACTAACAACTCAAAAACTCGCAAAATAGGTGTACAAACCTTCTTACGAGTTCTCCTCGGTACTTTAATTAATCTTTCATTGAAGCACTAGACCCACCATCTACTGGCTTCTCTTCTTCTTTTTTATTATCATCAACTGATGCGCTGGCAGTGCCATCAACAGTATCCTTTAAAGAGGCTCCGGATACGGCATCAGGATCCGCAACTAGCTTTTGACCAGTTTTTTCTAAAAACCACTTAATTGTTGGCATCAAATCTGCTACATATTCGTTAATCCCAACGTAATTATCCTCTTCATCGTGCATTGCTCGATAGTAGTGCATCACAAAACGGTCGGGACCATTACCAGGAACTGGCATCTTAATTTCATCCGCCTTGCCCGTTCGCAAAGCATTAATAACTTCAGCAACGTGGCTTACTGCACGCTTAGGATGAACTAAGGATAATGGATCACCCACTTGAGCAGGCCGCCGTGGTGCAAGCATCTTCTCCGTTGGAAGTAAGTTGTTATAGTAAATAAACTGGTTATTACTATCAGCATAGGTTAACTCAATTGGCATTGAATTCAAAAAATAGTTCAATTGTTTGACCGTTAACAATCCACGATCTAATTTAACGTAAGTATCGCCATCAACCGCATGAACCTTTTCAGCGGCCTTTTCTACCCAGTTATCATCGGCCATATCCACGCCTTCAACTGTTGTGTTAATTTTACCCTTAGCGGATAAATCTTCAACAGCACCCTTTTGGTTCTCATCTATAGGATCAACGTTATTGTCATCTTTACTCATTATAATTGCCCCTTTCGCCATAATGGCTTGTCTAGCAAAAACCTGTCGACACTCACATTATAAATATTTAATCAATAAAAAGCAAAGACAATTTAAGCGCTTTCCTATTTCCCGTTTACCAATGAAAACAACCTGAATATTTCATTCAACTAAAAAAAGCATATCCGCCAAAACGAATATGCTTACTAATTTTAAAATTTGAATTAAAGTTCTTCTGGAACCAATTTAACTGGCTTTGTGCCCATCCAGCCGATGATTTCTTCAACGGTATCTTGGATAGCTTTTGTACCAGGTGCCAATAATTTACGAGGGTCAAAACCTTTAACATCGTTTTGATCATGGCCTTCTTCAATATATTTGCGAGTTGCTTTAGCAAATGAAATCTGGCATTCAGTGTTGATGTTCAACTTAGCAATACCCATTGAGATAGCTTTTTCAACTTGGTCTTGAGGGATGCCTGAACCACCATGTAATACTAATGGAAGTGAAACAGCGTCAGCAATTTCCTGAAGACGTTTGAAGTTCAAACCTTTCCAGTTAGCTGGGTAAACACCATGAATATTACCAATACCAGCAGCTAAGAAGTCGATACCAGTTGCGGCAAGTTGTTTAGCTTCAGCAACACTAGCTAATTCACCTTCACCGATAACGCCGTCTTCTTCGCCACCAATTGAGCCAACTTCGGCTTCAACGGAAATGCCCTTTGGATGAGCCAAAGCAACGATTTCTTTAGTCTTAGCTAAGTTTTCGTCAAATGGTAAGTCATGGCCATCAAACATAACTGAGTTGTAACCAGCAGCAATTGCAGCCTTGGCAGCTTCGTAGTTACCATGGTCTAAATGCATAATAACTGGAACTGTAATATCCATTGACTTGATTGTTGCTTCAACAAGTTGTTGGCAAAGTTCATAGCCACCCATGTACTTTGCAGCACCCATAGAAGTTTGGATTAAGACAGGAACATTCTTTTCTTGTGCACCTGCAAGGATCGCACGAGTCCATTCCAAATTGTTAGTATTGAATGCACCGACGGCATAATGACCTGCGCGGGCAGCTTGAAAAATCTCTGTACCATGTACTAATGACATAAATAATATTCCTCCTAGAAATATATTACAATTTTTGCTCTTGCACCATTATTCTAGCACACTTAAACAAATAGTTGGACCGTTTATGCCTAATTTTATTAAGTAACTTTGTTGTTCATAATTATGAAAAGGCTGCCATTACCGTTAACTCATGAAAATTAAAACATTGTCCTAGACTAATCATTAGCAACTTTTACAATAATTGATCCGCTCACGCTAGTAAACCAAAATATTATCAAAACTCGTGATCTATTTAGAGAAACTCTTAAAATTATTTTTATAAAGATCCCGTGACTAATATAAGGAGTTAGGACAAAAGACTTGGTCTACTATTATTTCCAATCGTTACTCCAGAACGTGCGCTAAAAATCTAGGTTCATGTGCCTCAGTTATTGAATTAGCTTACGTGATGCAGTAAATTAAAACCGACTTTTATCCCGCTCTCTAACATAGACCCCCTGGCCCAATCCAAAGAGTAAGTTTAAAAACACACCTACAGAATTTTAAGTACTAAAATGACTATCACTTATTGTTTTAATTAAAAGTTAAAGCTATATTATTCTTGTAAACAAAATATTATTGAAATATCTCGGGAGTGTCTTAAAGCTTTCATAAACAAACCCGTAATTCATTTGGATTAAACAGACTAACTTGGTGAACTTTTACACTTGCTATGCCTAACCTGACGAGCTCGTAATTAGACACATCGTTGGCCACGGCATTACGTCTATTAGCGGCCTTTGCCGTCACCTGGGTCAAGATTTGATCTGCCGGCGGACTTCATCAAGTTAACGCTCAAATATCCTTTAAGGCACTCCTAGCCGCCTATTCGAAAGCTAAGTTAGCAACCTTAGAAGAAGTGAACGGCCTATTCCAATAATTTTTCTTAATATATTAGAAGGTGAGCTAGCAAAAATTAATCTTTTAAAGAATAACGATGATTCAGTATTTATATATTTGTGGTACATTGGAGGAATTGAATATGAAAAAACACTTTATCACACTTAGTCTATTGGGATGCAGTAGTTTACTGCTATTAGGCTCAGGCGTTAACGCAAAAGATACTACAACACTGAAACTAAACGTACCAAATAGCACAAAACTCGTTACGAAGGATGCCAAAGTTGCATCCGACGACCAAGGTAAATTCACAATTAGCGGCAAAACTAATGATAAAGCAACCGTAACAATTAAAAATAAGACAAAAGATCAGAGCTATCAAGTAACTGCCAATTCAAAGGGCCATTTTTCAAAACAATTAGCCCTTACTGCTCAAACCAAAGAAGCCAATTACAAGGTAACGGCTAAGGCAAAACATGACGCCAAAAGTAAGTCACTTCAGTATACTGTGACCAACAAGACCCAGGCCACAACCAAAGCTAATTTGACGGCATTTAAAACCAACTTGCAACAATCACTAAACAATTTACATAGTGGTGTTGACAAATTAGCAGTTACTGACAACAGTAAAACACCAACCAAAGTGGTGATAACCGTTGGCGATTCAATTAATTCGGCACCCACCTTTGCTAAACAAAAAGCGGCCGATAGTTATTTAGCAGCCGTTCAAAAAGAGGCTAGCCATTATGGCTGGACAACACCAAGTGTCGTTGTTCAAACTGCCAACCAAAGTACTATGGCAACATCAAATACACAAAATACAAAAATGAGTCTTGCTAAATAAAAAAGGGTCTCTGTCAAATCGTATTGGTGGAGATTTTGAACGGCACATTCACTTCGGTGAATGTGCTTTTTGTGGGTCTCTGTCAAATCGTATTGGTGGAGATTTTGAACGGCACATTCACTTCGGTGAATGTGCTTTTTGTTTACTCA
>NZ_RHNQ01000041.1 GCF_003946275.1 Loigolactobacillus backii | reverse complement strand
GTGAGCTCTTTTTCTGCACAAAAATCCTGTTAATAGTTTACCATTTGTAAACTATCAACAGGAAAAAGTATAGAGCCATTAAAAATGATGATAGCATTGATACCGATATGATTTTGGTTGTTGTTATTTCTCGTTAACATTTAAAAAAGCTTACTACAAAAAATTAATTTTTGTAGTAAGCTTTTTTTGGTTAGTTTTGAATCCATCAAGGCAACCTAGGTGTATTTAGAAAGGCCAATTTTTCAGGTTGGTTTAGGTCGTAACTTTCGAAAAAAACGGCCACAACTCATATCAAAAAAATGGGAAGTAGTCTTACTTTGCCAGCTCGTAAATGGCCTCGGCGTAGATGGCAGTTGTCCGTAAAAGGTCAGCCAGGGGCATATATTCATTAGGTTGGTGCATGACATTCTCACGATTAGGGAATAAGGCACCAAAGGCAACGCCACGTTTGAGTAGCCGACCGTAAGTGCCACCACCAACGATCTGTTCATGTCCCTTTTCACCAGTTTGTTTTTCGTAAACTTTTAGTAGTGTTTGGACTAGCGGATCGTTAGCAGGAACGTAGTGCGGTGTCATTGCGTGGCTTAATTGTTCAATTTTAACGTTAGGGCCCAGCGTTTTGGTTAAGGCGGCAATAATGGTAGTGACATCCGTTCCTTTAGGATAACGAACGTTAAGCGTGATTGTTGCCGGTTGGTTAGTTACGTAGGTAAAAAGATCAGGACTAGCCGTTAAATCACCCATGACATCGTCAGTGTAAGCAATTTTAAGTAACTTACCCCGGGAATCATTATGAAAATAGTGAGCGATTGTTTGCAAATATTGTTTGCCGTTAGCATCGAAATCATAGTTGGCCAAAAAATTGGCCAGGTAAGTAGCGGCATTAATGCCATCTTTGGGTTCTTGCGAGTGGGCAACTTTACCATCGAGGGTGAGTGTTACTTGTTCACCAGTTTGTTGATAATTGCCGCTAATCGGATTAGCAGCCAAATAGGTTTCAAAGGCAGCCTTTAAAGTTGCGGGGGCTCCAGAAATCACTGCGGTGGCCGATTGGGGAACCATATTTGTTCGGAGGCCACTGGTAAAGCTGGTTAAAGTTAAAGCGGCCGATTTTATTTCACGGTTAGGTGCAAAAGTTAATTCAAAATTTGTAATTCCTTTTTCGCCATTAATAATTGGAAATTCGGCGTCAGGTGAAAAACCAAAATCAGGCATTTTTTCTGTTTCCTGATAACGATTTAGACCGTACCAACCAGATTCTTCATCCGTTCCAAAAATAAAATGAACTTGTTTGGTTAATGGCAACTTAAGGTCCCGAATAATTTTTAGAGCGTAATAGGCGGCTAGGGAAGGGCCCTTATCATCACTGGTCCCGCGACCGTATAAACGACCATCTTTATTAGTTAGTTTAAAGGGATCGCTTTGCCAGCCATCACCAGCGGGAACAACGTCCATATGACCGAAAATTCCTAGAATTTCTTTACCTGTGCCGTATTCAATTCGACCAGCAACGTTAGCGATATTTTTTGTTTTGAAGTTGTCACGCTTGGCAATAGTCAGTATTTTTAGTAAGGCATCCCGCGGGCCAGGTCCTAAAGGTGCCATTTCAGTTGCCTGTGTATCATCGCGAGCACTATTGATTGCAACGATGTCACTTAAGTCTTGTAGTAAATCTGTTTGCCGTTTTGCTACTTCTTCGTTCCAGTTAATTGGCATTGTGCCACCTGCTTTCTAAAAAGATTAATTCAGTATAGCCTGAATTACCTAAACTGCCAATTAAAATGTACCTTGGATTAGAATTGCGGTAGGATTATTTAGGAAGTCCGATCAAAAAATTAAAAATATATTTTACGGAGAATATGTAATTGGGCGCCTTTTACTAGTGGCAGCGGGATATTTTTTAAAATAGAAGTGCCACAGTCAATTAATAAAAGCAGATGAGGAATGTTGACATGACAGATGAGCAGATTCAAAAGTTAACCCAAGCAACTAAGTATATGCACCAAGTATTAGATCAAGACACCACTGGTCATAGCAGTGATCACATTGAACGTGTGGTGCGGTTAACTCGCCGTTTATGTCAGGATGAAGAGGTACCGGATTATCTTGCCTTGATGGCCGCAACTTTACATGACGTAGTGGATGATAAATTATTTACTAGTGTTTCAGAAGCACGCCAGGCACTCCAACAATTTTTGGATAAAATTGCTATTAACGCAAAGGAACAGGCCGAACTATGGCAAATTATTGATCATATGTCTTACCGGAAAAATATTGATCAGAAACAACAGTTATCAATTGCCGGCCGAATTGTGCAGGATGCTGATCGGTTGGATGCGATTGGCGCGATTGGCATTGCCCGGACATTTTATTTTGGTGGCCATTTTGGTGAAAAAATGTACGATCCGCAATTGGCTCCTCGAACTAAGTTAGCGGCTAGTGATTATAAAAGTGGCGAAAGTACAGTTATTAATCATTTTTATGAAAAGCTATTACGGCTTCAAGATCAGTTGAACACAGCTGCGGCAAAGAAAATTGCGTTAAAACGCCAAACACGAATGCTTAATTTTTTGACAGATTTTAAGGCAGAATGGGCGGCAGAGGATTAGGAAGTGTTGAAAAAGCGTCTAGGTTCTATTTTGTGATTTAATTTGTCTCGGTCACCACAAGAACTAGCAAGGTAAAGTTTGTCAGGTTACAACATGGCAAACACAAAAGCGTACTTTTTCAAACGCGATCTAGACGTGAAGCCTGATTAAAGGGGTAAAACGGTTTTTTTACCGGTTAACTAAAAATGAAAAAGCGCTGTAACAGGTCATTATTCCTTGTTGCAGCGCCTTTTTCATTTTTCCGTTACGTGCTGAATCATCTGACCAAAAATAGTAATGACATGTTTATCGGCCAAAGAGTAGAAAATGATTTTACCTTCCCGACGATTTTTAACAAGGCCGGCCTGTTTCAAAATATGCAGCTGGTGCGAAATTGAAGACTGCGATTTTGCCAGCAGGGCCACAATGGCAGAAACAGGTAGTTCTTCTTCAAATAAAGTGTACAGAATTCGAACGCGCGTCTGGTCACCGAAGACTTTAAAGAGGGTTGTCATTTTTTCTAAAACATCATCGGCAGGAACAACAAGGTGTCCTTGCGGTAGTGGTTTATCGACCATTACAGTGATCCTCCTAGGGGTTTAACCATATTATACCAAGTGACTTGGCCATGGGTTGAAGTTGCAACACCGGCATTAGTAAAACCGGCCGTCTCGTAAAAAGTAATTAAGCGTTCTTCGCAGGTTAAGGTGATTGTTTGGCGCCCATGTGCTGAAGCATCCTTTTCCAGGGCCTTTAAGAGCGCTCGAGCGATTCCTTGTTGGCGAAAACTAGGCGCAACGGCCAGGCCTAAGACACTTTGGTAACCACCAATTGTCGGATTCGGCTGCGTTTGGTCAAATAAATCATCACTAATGTAAGGTTGATCAATAACTGGACCGTTAATAAAACCCACAACTTGGGATTGGACTTCGGCAACAAAAAAGGTGTCACTAATAGTGGCAATTCGATTTTCAAAGGCTGCCTTAGTTGCGGCCTTAGCAGGACTAAAGCCAGCGTGTTCGATATCTAATAATGCCGGTAGATCAGTGGAACGAACGTGACGAATTTTCATAGTTAAACTCCTTAATAATTTAAATGTGGTGGCGATTAAATTCATTTAGAATCCTAGTAAAATAGCCGTTACTAACGGTTGGTCTGGTCGCCTGATTTAGAGCGGGCGACTGAAGTAAGTCAATTGATGTTAGGCGCTTAGCTGCCGGTAGATTAAAGTAGTCGGCCCGTTGTGGGGCAGATTGATTGGTTAAATTGACTAAAACTTGGTTACTTTGTAGCCAACCTTGTTGGTTAATTTGAAACCAAAGCTTATGCTTAACTACTTTAACGGCAGTGATTTTACCACTACCACCGAATAATCGTTGACTCGTCGTTGGTGCTAACGGATTATTCCACAATCGTGGGCGGTACTGGTTTGGTTTTAATTGGACGTTTAAACCGAGGTAAGGACGTGCTAATTGGTAATTAGCACCAAAATTCAAATTTACGGCATTTACCCACCGACCATCAGTTAATTCGGCCTGGGAATAACCTGCCTTAGTAACGATGGTACTAATTTGAAGTGGTTCACCGACTGTCACCGAGTTACTTGCTTGCTGGTGAACGTAAGGATTAGTCCAGGTGGCTGCAGAATAAGTCGTTGTGACAGTGGCAGTTTTATTGACAACATGTTGGTGACTGCCTTTTTTTGCCTGTGCGTAGTCAGCAACAGTTGCTGGATAATTGGTTACAACACCATCTACGTTGTTAAGGGTAATTGCTGGAATTACGCTGGCCGGTTCCGTCATTTCGCTCCAAACGTAGATTTTTTTGTTTAAATGGTGTATTTGTTTGATAATGTCTGGCGTCACCACAGTATCCTCGAGACTAACACCAGTCACAAATTGTAAATCGGCCATTGAAATATCCGTTAGGTCATTGGCAAGTAGTAACCGCGGAACATTTGGAAGCAGGACGCTCATTTTTTGCAAACTATCCGCAGAAAACGAATGAATAATGACGCGATCTTGCATGTGGTACTGGTTAATTAAAGCCGCTAATTTGGCCTCCATATCAATTGGTTTTTGTTTATTTTTTTTTGTTTCTAGGATAAATTTAGTTTCTGGTTGGTTGGCGTAATGTTCGAAAAGCTGCTGTAATGAATGAATTGGTTCACCGTTTGTTTCATGAGCCTGCTGAATTTCATTAAAAGGTGTTTTGGAGATGGCCATATTTTGACCGGTAACCCGCTTTAGATTACTATCGTGTGAAACGACTAAGACACCGTCGGAACTTTCTCGTAAATCAAGTTCGCAGTAACTTGCACCGGCAGCAAAGCCATCATCAAAACTCTGAAAAGTTTCTTCAGGGGCGGCTAATGGGTCACCGCGGTGAGCAACAACCGTGAAGCCACTTAAGACTAATTGGCAACACAATAGACTAATGATGCCAAGAACGCGCCAACTTAATTTTTTTAACACAACGAAAGTCACTCATTCCTATCTAAAATGAAATTCTTATTAGCTTCTAGTATAGCCGATTTTAGCCAGTTTGTAAGCTTCACGGTGCGGCTTAATTAAAACTTCAAAATGAGTTGTTGGTTCCCCCAAAAATATCTTGTATACTAGGAATATTGTTTATCGCTAATCTTGGTCGGCTTTGGAGGTGGATGATTTAAGCGGGCCCGTTAAATCATTGAAAGAAGGGTAAAGGATTGTTCTATTTAATCGTCAATATTATTGGGATTTTTGTTTTTTTGTGTGTTGCCTTTTTATTTTCTAAAAATAAGAAACAGATCAATTGGCGCTCAATCATTATTATGTTAGTTATTAATCTTGTGTTGGCCTGGTTCTTAACTAGTTTTTCAGTTGGAACGGCAATCGTTAAAGGAGCTGCGGATGGCTTTAACTGGCTAGTCGATGTTGCCTACACCGGAATTGCATTTGCACTTCCCAGCTGGGTTCATATGAAAAATATGGATTTTGTAACGAGTGCCTTGTTACCAATCCTGATGATTGTACCGTTATTTGATATTTTAACCTATATCGGCGTTTTGCCGTTTATTATTAAATGGATTGGCCGTGGCTTAGCTAAGATTACGGGTCAACCAAAATTTGAATCTTTTTTTGCTGTTGAAATGATGTTTTTGGGTAATACTGAAGCTTTGGCCGTTTCTAGTTTGCAGTTAAAGCAAATGAAGGGCCAGCGTGATTTGACTTTGGCTATGATGTCCATGAGTTGTGTGACTGCCTCAATTCTAGGCGCCTACACCAAAATGATGCCGGGTCAATTTATTCTAACGGCAGTCCCGATTAATATTATTAATGCCATTATTATAACTAGTTTATTAAATCCAGTAAAAGTGACACCCGAAGAAGATACGATCGCTAAAATGACTGGGAGTGCGGCCGAGGTGCCAGCGGAAGTTGGAAGTGAAGTACCAGCGAGCACACCCAAAAAACGGGAACCTTTTTTCTCTTTCTTAGGCGATTCTATTCTAGGTGCTGGTCGGTTGGTCCTCATTATTGCTGCTAACGTAATCGCTTTTGTTGCCTTGGCGGCCTTAATTGATAAATTACTTAAATTAGTTAATCCGTGGCTAACCTTAGAACATATCCTAGGAATTGTAATGTTCCCGTTTGCCTGGTTAACCGGATTAAATGTGCAAGATGCCTTTAAATTTGCGCAGTATATGGGGACTAAACTTGTGACCAATGAGTTCGTTGTCATGGGAAAAGTATCCCCAGTTATTAATCAATTTCAGCCCCACTTTAGAGCAATGCTAACGGTCTTTTTGACGTCATTTGCTAATTTTTCTACCATTGGAATGGTCATTGGTGCCTTTAAAGGAATTGTTAATAAGGAAAAGAATGACTTAATTTCATCAAACGTGGGCTACTTATTATTGTCAGGAATCTTGGTTTCTCTACTATCATCAGCAATTGTTGGTGTTTTCGTTTGGTGATTTTTATTTTGGGCACACCTGAATTTGGGATTAGTCGATAAAAGCACGGGTAAATTTATTTTTAAATACTTTCTAGGTATATTATTATAGAGAACAAGTTCAACTTCAAAATGAGTTGAATTGTGTTCCCTATTTTTTAGTCACTTTTTAAGTTATTATGCCGAAATTGAAAAGGCTTACTAGCTATGCTATGCTTTTGCTGGAAGTTCGTTTTTAGATGAAATGGGGGAATAAAATGGCAAAAAAGAAGCTTATTTTAGATTTGGATACTGGGATTGATGATGCGTTAGCTATTGCCTACGCAGTTGCCAGTGAGGAAGCCGACTTAATTGGCGTTACGAGTACGTATGGCAATGTTGTGACTAAGCAAGCGGCGGCCAATAGTTTACGTATTTTAGATTTATTGGGCCAATCCAATGTGCCAGTTTACTTAGGACTACCACATCCATCTACTAGTAATCATTTTGATGTTATGGCGGTTTCCCAAGCTATTCATGGGGTTAACGGGATTGGTGAAGTAGCGTTGGAAAAGTCGCAACGCCAGCCAGAAAACGAATCGGCCGTTGATTTTATGATTCGCTCGGCAAAAACCTACGGGACCGATTTAACAATTATTCCGACTGGACCAATGACAAATTTAGCGGCGGCAATTGCCAAGGCACCTGAATTAACCGCGCTAGTTGGCAGTGTTACGTTTATGGGCGGTGCCTTAACCGTTCCGGGGAATGTTACCGAAGTAGGTGAGGCAAATATTAATCAAGATCCGGCCGCCGCAGACGCTGTTTTACGCAGTTCAGCTAGTTTAACAATGGTTGGCTTGGATGTCACCTTGAGGACACTATTAACACGCAAAGAGACTAAATTATGGCGTTCATTAGGAACTAAATCTGGGCAAGCCTTTGCCGACATTGTTGACTATTACATTGCTGCCTACGCACGATTGAGTGCTAATTTAAATGGCTGCGCACTACATGATCCATTAGCAGTTGGTGTAGCGTTGGATCCAGATTTGGTTCAAACAATTGATTTAAACATGAAGGTTGAAACCGAAGCACCATTTGCGGCCCGGACGGTGGGGGATGTAGATCGATTGAATGAGCCCACCAACGTAAAAGTCGCAGTAAATGTTGCTGCAGAACGTTTCTTACAACGTTTCATGCAGCGTTTGACCTGGTTATTTGCACAACATTAATTATTAAATTTAGGAGCGATAAAATTGACACAAGATGAACTAAAAAAAATGGTTGGCGAAAAGGCCGCAACGTACGTTGAAGATGGTATGGTTGTTGGACTTGGGACTGGAAGTACCGTTAAATTTATGGTGGATGCTTTAGGCAAGAGAGTTGCAGAAGAAGGACTGAAAATTATTGGCGTTCCAACCTCGGATCGAACAGCGGCCCAAGGACGACAACTCAATATTCCAATTAAAAATGTTGATGAAGTTGATCACATTGATTTGACAATTGACGGTGCCGATCAAATTGACAAAAATTTTCAGGGTATTAAGGGTGGTGGTGCGGCCCATTTATTTGAAAAAATTGTAGCTATTAATTCCAAACGTAATATTTGGATTGTTGATGAATCTAAAATGGCTGCTAAATTGGGTAGTTTTCCACTACCGCTAGAAGTTATTCCTTATGGTAGTCAGCAGCTTTATAAACGACTAGCCGCTAAGCAGTTAAACCCGAATTTTCGAAAGCAGGCTAATGGTGATTTAGTCCAAACTGATTCTAAAAATTATATAATTGATTTAAAATTAGGTACAATTGATGATCCTTTTGGGTTAGCTGATTATTTAAACCGGCAAGTTGGGGTTGTTGAACACGGTTTGTTTTTAAATGTTGTTAACACAGTTATTGTCGGCTATGGCGATGGGCCAAAGGTACTTGAAGCGCCAGAAAGAGTTACTTACCAACAAACAAAGGAGCATTAGGCATGCCAACCAAGATTATTCTAGATTGTGATCCTGGCCATGATGATGCCATTGCGTTAATGTTGGCCGTTGCTTCACCCAAGATTGACCTATTGGCAGTTACATCATCCGCTGGTAATCAGACACCGGCCAAAACTTTGAATAACGTTTTACGTTTATTGACGTTAATGAAACAACAGCAGGTTCCCGTGGCCGCCGGTAATCAAACGCCGCTACTGCAAGATCTCCAAATTGCGGATGATGTTCACGGAAAGACCGGCCTCGATGGCGCAACTTTACCAGAGCCAGATTTTGCACCGCAGCCACTGCCAGCTGTGGAATTAATTGCGCAAACGTTACGCCAAAGTGATGGCCCAGTGACATTAGTCGTAACTGGGCCGATGACCAACGCTGCGTTATTCTTGGCCGTTCACCCGGAATTAAAATCAAAAATTAAACGGATTGTTTTTATGGGTGGGGCCATGGGCATGGGTAATTGGACTCCCACAGTAGAATTCAACATGTTTGTTGATCCTGAGGCTGCAAAGCTAGTAATAAATTCGGGCGTACCATTAACAATGGCCGGCCTAAATGTTACTCATCAGGCACAAATTTTACAGAAAGACATTGAGACGATGCGGCAAATTAATAATCCAGTTGCACAGGCCATCACTGGGTTATTGGATTTCTACCGTATTTATTATAGCCAGCCAAAGTGGGGCTTTGAAGGAACACCCGTTCATGATCCGTGTACAATTGTGTGGTTAATCGATCCGACAATGTTTGAAAGTGTGTACCGCAACGTTGATGTTGAGACTAAGGGCGATTTAACCCGTGGTGAAACGTTAGTTGATTATTATCATTTGACCAATAAACCAGAAAACACCGATGTTTTATTGAAGATTAACCGGGAAAAATTTAGTGCCTTGATTATTGCGGCACTTAAAACGTTTAGCTGAATTTAAATTTTAAATATGAAAAGAAGCGCTTAGTATGAGAATTTCATTGAATCAACTCGCTGATTTAAGGGAAATCATTCAAAAGGATGATCAGACACAGGCGGCAACCTTGTTATTTTTTATTAGTAATAAAAAATTAAATCAGCCGACTACGCTGGGATTTGGTGCGACGGCGGATACCAGTAAAGTAAGTGAGCAACAGTATATGATTGAATACCGGAGTAAATATTTAAGGGCAACGCTTCAGGGCCAAACTAGTCTAAAAAATTTTACGAGTTCAAGAAAGTCACTACTTGCTTTACGTGATTTTGAATTCAGTCAAACGTTTACCTTGCAACAGGCACTTAATTCAAATGAAGGCGACCTTGTTTTATTAGATGATGCTACTAAACAAGAATTATGAGATTTTAGTAATTTTTAAATGGCATTAATATTATAAAATAGCTAGAATTATCTAATTATTTGTGTTATATTATAGTAACCATTTATTTATCTTCCTCTAACATAACCTGTTTGAGTATGATACTGATGTAAAGGATAACTTCCTCAGCCTTTACATCAAACTTCTAAAAAAGGGCCCGCAGTTTTTGCGTAGCTCTTTTTTAGTTTTCTAAAATTAATTGACAGCGTTTACAATATATGCTAATGTTTATTCGTAAGGTATTTCATCATTACCTTTAAATCAATTCTCTTTCTCTCTTATGCCAACCACTGTTCCGCAGACAGTGGTTCTTTTTTTGCCTAATAAAGTAGAAACCCGTATAATAGAACGACAGGAGATGATTTTAATGGGTCAGGTAATCAACTTAGATTTGATACAAGAGATTATGCAAAATGATGGTAGTACGTACCTTGATATCTCCAATATGACTATGAACGGACGTGCCGAATTGGCGGCTATTCGGGGTTATATCAAAGAAGTACGAATTATTCAGCTAAACATTCCACACTCAACGGCATTAGCAACTTACGAGCAGTACGTAAATGAAAATTTCACAATACCACCCGAAAAATTTACTAAATGGATACCGTGGTTACCTAATGATGAGACTAGCAAGGCGGCTTACCAAACAGTTATCAGTGAGAACCATGTTGGCTAGTGAACGTTTTAATGGGTGATTGAATTCAGAGCCTTAGTTGTGGCAGTATTTGAAAAGGCATCCAGATTTTATTTTGCAATTGCGGATTATTACAGATTCTACTGGTATTTGGACTAAAGTAATTGGCGTCAGAATTAACAAGGTCAATTTGCTGGTTTAAAATGTGGTAAGAATAAAACACTGCTTTTAAGATACAATGCTACTGGTTCGGTGATGAAAAAAGTTCTGAGTGATAGGTTAATTAGAGGATTCTGAGCTTGCGTGAATATCTGGAGTGTAGCCAAATTATAATTTTGGCAGAACGTTTTTAATAATAAAATGAAAGAAAAATGGTTTTTTATTAAAAAATGGTTTACAAGAATATGGCTAATATGGTATAAATAATATGTTGAGTTTTTAGAGAAGCTCATAATTGTCCAGTAGTTCAGCGGTAGAATACCGGTCTGTTAAACCGTAGGTCGTTGGTTCGAACCCAACCTGGACAGTTAAATAACTTTATTGATAAGGTTATTTATTCAACAGAGTAGTATAATCATAGTATTACGTAAAACTTTTGAAAAAAACTTTACAATTCACTTATGGTTATGGTATAAATAATATACAAGTTATATTTATTGTCCAGTAGTTCAGCGGTAGAATACCGGTCTGTTAAACCGTAGGTCGTTGGTTCGAACCCAACCTGGACAGTCTTTAGAGCATACGCTAGCGCGTGTGCTCTTTTTTGTGCTATTCGTTAAGGTGACTTGCCAGCATTTTGCGACCAGATGACTTGAATGCTTAAGTGATTTTTGCGCCACTTACTAATTCAAATAAATACTGGCGTCAACTAAATTAGTGTTAGAAATTATGCTAAAATAGGACTTGTTGATTTAAATGAGAATTGGCTAAGCCGAGGCCTGATTTATTCGCCTTAATTCTAATTTTATTTAGCTGATTTTAACTTGTCTGGAGGGACGATGTTGAAAAAGTATCATTTGCTGCGCTTAAACTTAGGTTGGCGAATTTTAATTGGCCTTATTTTAGGTCTAATTGTTGGTGCAATTTTTTACCAGAACAAAATTGCAGTGGCCATTTTGCAACCAATTGGGACTATCTTTATTAACTTGATTAAAATGATTGTTTTACCAATTGTTATCTCTTGTTTAGTCGTTGGTATTGCAAAAATGGGTGACATCAAGAAGCTTGGTCGTGTTGGCGGGAAGACTATCATCTATTTTGAGTTAATGACAACTATTGCGATTGCGTTAGGTTTAGTGGTTGGTAACTTAACCAAACCAGGAGATTCAATCAATATTAATACCCTGAGTAAGGTCTCCATCAGCCAATATACTACAGCGGCCAGGTCAGCTGGACATCAAGGTTTAGGTACGATCTTTATGAATATTGTACCTACCAATTTTTTTCAGGCACTAGGAAAAGGTGACATGATACCAGTAATCTTCTTCACTGTAATGTTCGGCCTAGGAATTGCTGCAATTGGCAAAAAGGGAACACTATTGATTGACTTTTTTGATGCTGTTTCTGAAGTGATGTTCAAAATGACTAATTGGATTATGCAGTTAGCGCCAATTGGTGTCTTTGCTTTGATCGGCGTCACAATTGCCCAGTTTGGGCTCAGCGCTTTGAAGCCATTGGCGTTATTTTTATTAATTGCCTACGCCACAATGATTATTTTCGTTGTGGTGGTGATGGGGCTTGTCGGAAGACTATGGCACATTAATATTTTTGATTTATTACGGGTAATCAAGGATGAGGTTATACTGGCATTTTCTACAGCCAGCTCAGAGGCGGCCTTGCCAAAGATTATTGAGAAAATGCAAAAATACGGTGTCAGTCAAGGAATTGTCGGCTTTGTTGTACCAACTGGGTATACATTTAACCTTGATGGTTCCGCGATTTACCAATCCTTAGCCGCTTTATTTTTGGCGCAGGCTTACCATATTCACTTGAGTATAGGTCAACAGATCACACTTTTAGTGGTACTTATGATCACATCTAAGGGTATGGCCGGTGTTCCTGGTGCGTCTTTTGTTGTCTTATTAGCGACAATCTCAACGATTGGTGTGCCTGCGGAAGGTCTTGCCTTTATTGCCGGGATTGATCGCTTGGTCGATATGGGAAGAACGGCTGTTAATGTTGTTGGTAATTCCTTGGCTGCGATGATAGTTGCTAAATCAGAGCATGAATTTGATGAGGCTAAGAGCCAAGAGTACCTGAGTCATTTTAAACCGTCCCCTAAAATGACTAAAGTAAGCTAAACGTCTGTATTTGAATTAATTTCGGTGTAAACTAGAGCGTGTTTTAAAGCTTGCTTGTGTTTAAAAATTACTTTTGTAGCATTTTTTTGACCATTCCAGTGTAAACGGGTTTGCAAAAATCGGCTATTGAACTAGTGTTAAAATAATTAAATTGAACTTTTTTTAATGATTGAGGAAGTGGTAAAGGTGCAATATTTTACGGCGGATACACATTTCTTTCATGAACAACTGTTGGGAAATAATGATTTTGCACCGCGGCCATTTAAAAATGTTGCTGCGATGAATCAGGCAATTATTGACGCTTGGAATGCGCGAGTCAGTGATAAGGATGTTGTTTATCATTTAGGCGATATTGCCATGCACCCCAGCAATTATCCGGGAAACGATGAAGTGTTTGAAATTCTAAAACAATTGAACGGTCAAATTATTTTTATCAAGGGAAATCATGATAATCGGGACTTATTTAAGTTTTTGGCCAAGCATAATTGGGACGTTTTTCCGGATAAGCCTAAATTCAGATTTCATGATGTAGGTGTCTTAATTAAGATGAACCACTTTCAGTTCTTTATGACTCATTACCCGATGATGATGGGAATTGTAAAGCAGACGATGAATTTACATGGTCATATTCACCATTCAAGTGTTCCGATTGCTGAAGACATTAACGTTGGTATTGATACACCAGAGACTGTCTTTTTGAAAGATCCACCACCGTTTGGGACTCCTTTTTCGGAAGCAGAATTATTTGCGATGTATGCTGGGAAAAAAGCTTACTTGATTAAAAATAAACCTTTCAACAAATATGATTAGATATTGATTAAATTACACATTGATTTTTAATGTTTCCTTCGGTACAATTAAAGCCTAATTAAGGGGCAATTAAAGGAGTATCAATTATGGAGGAACATAATAAATCATTAGCAGATTTTCGTAATTTTATATTAGCGGCATCACTACCGACTGAACGAGAGACAGTCAATAACTTATTACTTTTGGCGTTGCACAAATACCGGAAACAACAGATGTCAACGGCTTATCTGGAGTACAGTTTATTTCCGCAGCTATTACCATTGCTGCAGGCTGATCAAGTGAATCCAGTGCGCGGTGTTTTAGAGCGTTATGGTCAGTCGGTTAATTAGGGTTTGATGGCAGTTACTTAGGCCGACTTGACGTTCACTGATTTTATCTTTAAGGTAAAATATAGTAAAGGAAAGAAGGTTCCTTATGGCTGAGATCATTGATTTTTTTCACACGAATGACATGCATTCGCATTTTGAGACCTGGCCACGTATTCGGCGTTATTTAAAGCAGCAACAGGACGGTTTTCGTGCAAAAGGTGATACTGTTTATACAGTAGATATTGGCGATGCAATGGACCGAATGCACCCGTTGACTGAGGCAACCAACGGCCAAATTAATACACAATTACTAAATCAGATTGGTTATGACGCAGTTACAATTGGTAACAACGAGGGAATAGGCAATTCTAAGCGCCAGTTAGAACAACTTTACCAAAAGGCTAATTTTCCCGTAGTTTTGGCAAACTTAAAAGATAAAAAGACGCAACAACAACCAAAGTGGGCTCAGCCATATTTAATTAAGGTTACAAACGAAGGGACCCGCGTTGCGTTTGTCGGAATGACGGCGCCTTACATTTCAACTTATCGACCTAATGGTTGGGATCCAGAATTAATTCAGAATGCAATGCCTAAAATACTTGCCGCTTTAGCAGGTAAATATGATGTCTTAGTTTTGCTATCTCACCTTGGTATAACGATGGACAAGCGAATTGCGGCCAAGTATCCTGAATTTGACGTTATTATGGGTGGGCACACGCACCATTTATTGCCAACAGGACTGTTAATTGGAAAGACAATGGTGGCTGCCGCTGGACGTTTTGGCGATCACGTTGGTCACGTACAACTAACCCTTAATAAGGAGCACCAAGTTCAACAAAGCGTTGCTAGTGTGGTGACGACAACGGAATTACCTAGCGAGGTGGACGATGAGGTCGAAATTTCGGGTTATTTAACTGCTGGGCATGAACAGTTGGCCAGCCATGTTATTACCCAATTACCCCATGCCTTGACGAGTAAGCCAATCGGGCATTCGACTTTAATGGACGTAAGTTTAGCGGCAGTTGCTAGAGCGGCCAAGACGGAGGTTGCATTACTTAACACAGGGGTGTTTCTAGGTGATTTTGCTGCGGGTCCGGTAACTGCGGATGATCTACACACTGTATTACCGCACGCGATGCATTTACTGCGGGTTACTTTACGTGGAACTGACGTCTGGCGCCTGATTATGGAAATCGAAAAGAATCGTCAATTTTTACAACATTATCAGTTACACGGCCTAGGGTTTCGCGGTAAAGTTTTCGGCGATATGGTGTATAAGGGAATCACGGTAAATTCGTTAAGTCGAACGGTCTATTGGCTAGGAAAACCACTTGATCCAGAGGCCACGTATACCTTAGCTGGAATGGACACCTATCTTTACTTTCAATTCTTTCCAACGATAAGTATTGTTGGTGACAGCGAAGTCCTGTTCCCAGGTGTATTACGTAACGCCGTTGCAAGTTATCTCAAAAATGGAAAGGAGGAAGAAAAATGAGTACGACGAAGAGTGCTACACCAGATAAGGCAACCGAAGAAAAAAGTACCGGGATTGATTTGGCTACCGAAATTTCGCAAATTGCCAGTAGCGATCCGGATGAGGTTAAACTGGACCGTGTTTTAATGGAAACAGATACTATGATGACAATTGACGGGCACCCCTATGAGTTAGTGACCAATTACCATGATGGTTTCGATAAAGAAAAATTAGGTGAACGTTTTAGTGATATTTTAACCAAATACGATTATGTCGTTGGCGACTGGGGTTATGAACAACTGCGGCTTAAGGGCTTTTACAGTCCGACTAATCGCCGTGCGCGGCGCGATCAATTAATTACAACTTTAGAGGATTACTTATTTGAGTACTGTAATTTTGGTTGTGCTTATTTTGTCCTCCATCAAGTTAATCCGCCAAAGCAACCGACAGCACCCCGGCGAAAGCGATCACGACGGCCACGAAAAGCGCAAATTAATGAGCGCAAGGTTAGCGTTAAGCCAATTAAAAAAGGTGCCAAGGCTGAAAAGTCGCCACGTAAACGGCACTTTACGATTCGTGAAAAAAGTAAGCGAAAGACAGGAGAAAATTAGCAGATGCAAAAGAAGTACAAGGCCTATTTTATTGATCTCGATGGGACACTTTATCGCGGCAAGGAGAAAATCCCTGCCGCTTCCCGGTTTATTGCTCGTTTACAGGCACAAAATATTCCTTTTTTAGTGTTAACGAATAATACAACGCAAACGCCTGAAGTTGTTGCTGCTAATTTAACGAAGAATTACGATATGCAGATTAAGCCCGAAAATGTCTTTACTGCTGGTTTGGCAACTGCTGCTTATATTCGCTCGTTAAACCTTGGCAACCGGGTCTACGCAATTGGTGAACTCGGATTAAAACAAGCTATTTTAAATCAGGGTTTTCAGTTTGATGATCTTAATCCAGATTACGTTGTTGTTGGTTTGGATTGGGATGTTACGTACCGAAAATTTGAAAAGGCAACTTTGGCAATCCAAAAGGGAGCCAAATTTATTGGCACCAACGCGGATACAAATCTGCCCAATGAACGCGGGCTAGTTCCCGGTGCGGGGTCTGTGATTGCCTTGGTTGAGCGGTCCACCCAGCAAACGGCAACCTACGTTGGAAAACCACAGCCAATTATGTTAGAGGCAGCATTAAAACAGTTTGGTTTGCGGAAGGAAGAGGCCGTGATGGTAGGGGATAACTATAATACAGATATTTTAGCAGGAATTAATACTGGTGTGGATACACTGTTGGTCTATACTGGCTATTCGAAACCTGCCGATATTGAAAAGGTTATTGTGAAACCAACGCACGAAATTCAAAGTTTAGACGAATGGGACGTTTAATGCTTTGGCGCGCCGGACGTCTTCTAAATTGGCTAGGTCTATTTTTGTGGTTATTAAGTTTGACCATTATTCTGACTTTTGCTTCAACTTGGCTTTACCGATTTGATATCCATTATTTTGAAATCTTAAAGGGTGTCCCCATGACCACGGCAACACTGATGAAGAATTACCATCAGATGCTGAGTTACGTCACGTTACCGTGGGTTCATAATCTGCACATGACGGATTTCGAAAGTTCTTTTGCTGGAACGTTACACTTCACGGATGTCCGTCATTTGGTATTTATTGACTATGCGGTTTTTCTGGTGACTAGCGTTACTAGTTGGTTGTTTTTACGCTTTTTACACCGTAAACGCCAATTATGGCAATTGATTCGACCATTTCAATTTATGATGGGCATTCCGTTTGTCGTTCTATTTTTACTGGCAATGAACTTTCAGACTTTTTTTACTGATTTTCATAAATTACTTTTTCGGAATAGTGATTGGTTATTTGATCCCAATACGGACCCAATTATTTTGGTTTTACCAGAAGGCTTTTTTATGCACTGCTTTATATTAGCTATTATTTTGCTAGAAGTATTTTTGCTGATTGGTGTTTTGGTTGGAAAAAGGGCGTTAAAAAAGAGTCCAGGTAAAATAGGCTTTTAAAGTTAGATTGAAAATTAAATAATTGATTGATTGGGGAGCGGGACAAAAGTCAGCTTTGGGTTCACTGCGTAACGTAAGCTAATCCAATAACGTACTATGGTTGTTTAACTTTGATTTAACTAACTGATTGAGATCAAGGTAGTTAAACTGATGTTTTGCGTTAGTATACCTTAAAATTGATCCATAAATTTAAACAAGCGAGGTTCCCATATGGAAATTAATGAACTCACCACCCGTGCCCGTAAAATTCGTACAGCTTATCATGAATTAGAAATCAAGCAAGATGGGCGGCCGTGGACGACTGAACAAGATGCCTTGGCGTTTCTTACTGACGCCGGGCTTGTTGGACGTCTGGTTATGGCACAGCAAGGTAGTTGGCCCGCAGCACAATCAGAGTTTTCGCTGGATTATAAAATTGCGGAATCAATTTGGTGGTTGAGTGTTCTGGCTGATGCTAACGACATTGATATGACAGCGGCACTGGAAAACTTTTTGCAGTCGCGGGAACAGCATTTAAGGTAATCAAAGAAAAATGGTAAAAACAATTATGGTGGTCTGGTACGGAGCAGACTAAAAAGTGTTCTTTACCACATAAAACATTTGAAACTAAAAAAGGGACTATGACAAAAAAATGTCGTAGTTCCTTTTTTAGTTTTAAATAGTTTGCAAATAGGTGTTTTAGAACTGTTTTAACAGTGAACCTGATGAGTGGCAGTTACCAATTTTTAACGAAAGATCGCTGAAATGTTCATGGTTATTTAGTCAGTGTCGAGGTCAGTTGCGTGGCGCCGGCGTAAAAGTGTGATTAAAACTGGAATTAATGAAATTGCTACAATGCCAACGACTACAATTGAAAAGTGTTCCTGAACAAAAGGCATATTGCCAAAGAAATGGCCGGCCATTAAACAAACCGTCACCCATAAAAAACCACCAAGCACATTGTAATGGCTAAATTTTCGGTAATTCATATGGCTACCGCCAGAAATGAAAGGAATAAAGGTTCGGACAATTGGCATAAAACGTGCAATGGCAATGGCCTTACCACCATGCCGGTTGAAGAATTGTTCGGCCTGGGCCATTTTTTGTTTATCAATGAAACGATTAAACCAGCGATAATTGGCCGCCTTAGTCCCTAATAAGCGACCAATCTCATAATTAAGTGTATCCCCGAGGACGGTAGCGGTAAAGAAAGTTGCAAATAGTAACCAGATGTTTAAATGATAGGCAGAATTTGCCGCTAAAGCACTGGCCGCAAAAAGCAGTGAATCACCCGGTAAGAAAGGTAGAACAACGACACCTGTTTCAATAAAGATAAGTAAAAAGAGTATCAAGTAGGACCAATTACCAAAACTGTTGACCAAAGTGACCAGGTGGGTATCAATATTTAGTACAAAATCAATTAATTGGGGCATAGACGTCTCCTTTAGTTGGTTTTCTTATTTGTTTGAGTATACTGAAATTTGGTTGATTTAGCTAGTTTTAATTATTAGTTTAAGCTAATTCTAATAATTGGCCAAAGAAAATTCAAAAAAAGTGGCCGGGACAAAAGTCCTAGCCGTTTTTTGTTTTCGAATATTACTCTAGAACGAGCGCCAAAAGTCTGGGTTCGCGTGCCTAACTGTAGTTACGCGTTAAACTCAAAATCAATTTTTAGCCCTCGCCCTTTGTGTTTTTCAGCCCGATTACAATTAAAAATAAGCGTAAATTTTCAATCTTGTCATCTGTGGACAGTTACGTTTTTTAACGGATTAATTTTTAATAGATATCGTCCTCTTCTTCAGGATGTGCGTGGGCAAGTCGACTGGCGGCCGCGGCCGCAATGGCACCTACGATATCATCTAAAAAAGTATGGATTTTACCGGGTTCATGTGCGTTCAGGATGGCGAGAATTCCAGGTTTCACTTTATCAATATACCCATAATTGGTAAAACCGATTGTACCATACACGTTAACAATTCCTAACGCCATAATCTCGTCAATACCATACAAGCCTTCATCTTCGGTTAAAATACTTTGAAGTGGTTCATCAAGCTGGTGTTTTTCAGTTAAAACATCAAGTTGAATCCCCGTGATAATAACATTTTGAACTTCACGCTTACGTAAAACAACCTCAACGCTGTTTTCGCACTCGGCCTCTTGTAAGTCTTTAATGTAGTCCTTTTGTAAAAACAGTACTAATTTTGCAATGTCACTAACTTCGACGCCCCGTTTGTGCAAATCAGCAACGGCAATGTCGTGTAATTTTTCTTGATTTGGTGTCATTGATTTGATAACTTCCTTTTAGTGATACTTAAGCAATTGAAGTGCTATGAAGTGGCTGCCGACGTTCTGGATAAAGTGCTACCGAAATGTGGTTAACGGCTGTAGGTGCCTCACCAAAACCAGAGGCGATTAACTTAACTTTGCCAGGATACGTGACGCTATCACCAACACCGTAAATCCCAGGAACCTCAGTTTCGAGGTTTGTATCAACTTTAAGTGCACGGTGTTCTAATGGCAATCCCCAGTCGCGTAAGACGTGATTATCGGCCGTAAAACCGTAGTTAACTAGTAGGTCATCGACTTCTAGATTAAGATGATCGTCTGCTTTTGCTTTTTTTAAATCAAGGCTTAAACCGCTGTTTGTTTCATTAATGGCATCAATCAGGTAAGGTGTCACAATTTTAACGGACGAGTTCTCCAAACGTTTAACACTTGATTCCAAGCCGCGGAATCGATCACGGCGGTGAATTAAATAAACCTGTTTGGCCGTCTTTTCTAAAGTTAAGGCCCAATCAATTGCTGAATCACCACCACCAGCAATTGCCACTGTTTTACCAGCGAAGTCGGCTACATTATGAACAAAATAGAAGATTTTTTGATCCTCCAGTGTTTGGTCATAGTCAATTGCAAGTTTACGCGGTGCAAATGAACCGCCACCAATAGCAACGATGACACTGCGCGATTTTGTTTGGCCCTTGGCAGTTGTAATTGTAAAGCCACCTTCATATTTATCGATCGCGGTTACTTCTTCGCCGCAGCGAATTGTTGGCTTAAAGTCGTCAAATTGAACAAGTTGCTTGTTTAGTTCGGTTACTAAATTTTTACCTTGGATTTGGGGGAAGCCAGCAACGTCACGAATAATTTTTTCAGGATAAAGTGTTGTTACCTGACCACCAAGTTCAGGCAGGCTCTCAATTAGTTGAGTATCGAGTTCCCGCATACCCGCGTAAAAGGCCGTAAACATGCCAACTGGGCCACCACCGATAACTGTTAGATCATAAATGTGTTCCGTTTCGCTCATGTATTTTTCCTCCATTTAAACTAATATCATTAATAATGATAACTCTAGCATAAATTGATTAACCTGGGTAGATTGTTTCAGGGATTAAAAATGCAGGCTGTGTAAAAAAGTGTTTAGATTCTATTTAGCATTTAAAAATTATTACGGGGACTTTTAGTGTGTTTGGACGGTTAGTGTGTCAAGCTGGACTAAGAAAAAAGCGCTTTTTCAAGCACGTTTAGCCAAATTGGTCAGAAGGCATCAATGAGAGTAATTTCTAAACGCAACCTGGTTTCAGGACAAAGGCTAGTATTTTCATTAGATTCTGGTATGATAATGTGAGTTAATTAATCGTTTTAAAGATAAAACAGGGGGAAAATAATGACTTATCCACAATTAGATTTAGAAAATGCGCAAGGACCTAAAGCAGTAATTACAACAACTTTAGGGGTAATTACGGTTCAATTATTTCCAGAACAAGCACCTAAGACCGTTGAAAATTTTGTAACTTTGGCTAATCAAGGCTATTACGATGGCATTATTTTTCACCGAGTGATTCCAGATTTTATGATTCAAGGTGGGGATCCAACTGGAACAGGTACTGGTGGTGAAAGCTCATTTGGTGGACCCTTTGCGGATGAATTTACGCAAGAGCTTTTCAACCTTAATGGTGCGTTGTCCATGGCCAATGCCGGTCCCAACACAAATGGCAGTCAGTTCTTTATTGTGTCCAACGAAAATGTACCAGCACAAATGATCCAACAAATGCAAGCCGCTAATTATCCAGAAGAAGTGATTGCGGTGTATAAGCAAGGCGGTACACCATGGCTTGATTTTCACCACACGGTTTTTGGTCAAGTGATTTCTGGCATGCCAATTGTTAAAAAGATCAGTCAGGTTGCCAGTGATGCCCAAGATAAGCCCAATGAGGATGTTGTTATGACAAGTGTCAAAATTGAGGAAGTCTAGGGAATATTTAGAAAAGTGAAAAAATGCTGTTGCAAATGGAAGACCACGCTTGTTTCTACTGCCGCTGACAATTGGTAGGATACGGCAGGATCCGAATTGCGGTCGGGGACAGTAATCTTCTCAATGTTTGGCACATTAGCTATTCAATTATTACGCTGTAACTATGATTGATTGTTTGCAATAATCACAATGGTCGTTGTTACTTGGGACGTTATCTATTTAGAATGAGCAACGAAACAATATTTGTTAATAGTGCTGGTGAGTTAAGTGACCGTTCTTTTTGAGTAAGTTAGCCTAAATTAGAAATACTGGTCAAAATAATTTTCCCGTATTTTTCGAGTAGTAGCTGAGTATTTTTCCGTTATTGTATTGGTAATTTAATTAAATTAGTACATTGCAGTACAAATAGGTCAACTTTTTCTGATTGGTGTGTGCGTATATTAGAAAGTAAGCGCTATCTGTTTTTAGAAAAGGACCGAACGTACTTTTTCCGGATTTAAATACTGGTTGTAAAAAATAAGAACGGTAGAGGCTGGGACAAGGGTCCGAGCCTTTTATTGTTTCTCTAGAACGAGCGCCAAAGATCTGGGTTCACGTGCCTAACTGCGTCTAATCCAGAAACCCAAAACCGATTTTTGGTCCATTCTTTACCGTCTTTTTTATTTGGCCATTCAAATTATGTGCATAGAATTATTTCACAACTCTCCCTTATTGGATTAAGTGTTCCAATAATTGTATCTTCAATTGTTAGTTAATGATCGGTCGAATGTAGAAATTTCTTTCAACGAGCTGGGCAGTAAAAAGATTTTTTGCGGATTAATTTAGGCTGATGGGATTTTGATTCTAAATTAACAATTCGTTCATTCGTGTCAGTAGATGATTATGTGGTGCAGAAATTCAGGTTCTCAATGTAGCTAGTTAATACACTTAAACAATTACTAGTGTGAAAAATCTATATTCGCAATCTCCAGTAGTAATAATTGTTGGATTTTCTGAGTTTTCCGGCCAGTAATTTAGAATTAATTGAAGTTAGTAACTGGGCCTCATTATTTTGCAGTGTTTGAATAGCGAATCTTATTTACGGAAAGGTTATAAGGACTTTAAATTCCATGAGTGACTAGCAGGTATTAATTTTTAGTTTGAAAATTTAATAAAAATTGATCTATCTGCTAGTAATACTTTTAAGGCCAGTAGTTGCACCGATAAATTGGCTTCGTTATAATATAACCTTGAATGAGACGAAAAGGGGTGATTAGAATGACTTATAAAATTGGGGATGTCGTTACTGGTTGTGTGACCGGAATTCAACCCTATGGTGCTTTTATTGCTTTGGATGACAAGGTTCAGGGACTAATTCACATTTCCGAATGCCAGCATGGCTACGTTAAGGATATTAAATCGCTTCTAAAGGTTGGTGACAAAGTTCAGGTTCAAGTCTTAGATATTGACGAATTCACTCAAAAAATAAGTTTATCAATGCGAACACTAGAAAAGCACGCAGAAGTTTCCTCTAAATTTCGACGTAAGCATTATTGGACAAGTCGCGATGATAAAATTGGATTTACGCCAATTGCGGCAAATTTATCAGGTTGGATTACAGATGCACTAAAAAATCTAGTAATAAAGTAAGAGGGAATAAAGATGCAAAAAATTGCGGGCACAATAATGGTGTTTGATGGATTAGGGGCGCCGGAATTTTTAGTAACTGAAACTTGAAAGCTAATAATCACGCCAAAGGCGTGTGGTTATTGGCTTTTTTGGCAAAAAAATAAACGCAAGCTC
>NZ_RHNQ01000040.1 GCF_003946275.1 Loigolactobacillus backii | reverse complement strand
CGCGATTGAGAACCAGAATGATCCATTTTAATTTGAACAATATCCGGTTTATCCAATAAAAATCACCTCACCAATTATTTGATGAGGCAATCATAACTTGAATTAAATTATTTTTGAAGTCGGTCAGTTATTTACTGCTTACACTCAATGCTTGAGTATACGAGTTTAACAGCGTTTGTCAAGGATAACAGTCAATGATTGTCCTTAAATAATTAATATTTAGCGAATAATATAAAAGTTAGGCTTGATTAAACTTTAAATGTGGCTATAATAAGTGTTGGAAGTTAATTGAGTACTCACTCAGTAAAGGCTGAATTCCAAATCAATGGAAAGAGGGCGGCTTAAATGCGCGCGAGTGTAACGGAACCAAAGAATAAGTTGTTTGCGGATGCCGGAAACGACAGTAAGAGTTTAGACGAGATCAATGGGAGTGTCGAGGTCCCCAAGAATGCGGGCTTCTGGCGAACGTTACTAAGTTATACTGGACCTGGTGTTTTAATTGCGGTGGGCTACATGGATCCTGGCAATTGGATAACATCGATTTCCGGTGGTGCTCAATTCAAGTACAGCTTGCTATCGGTTGTCTTGATTTCAAGTTTAATTGCCATGTTACTGCAGGCCATGGCGGCTAGGTTAGGGATTGTCACTGGTAAGGATCTTGCCCAACTAACCCGGGAAAGAACTTCAAAGCGAACTGGATTTATTTTATAGATTATTACGGAACTTGCTATTATGGCAACTGATATCGCTGAGATTATTGGTTCGGCGATTGCATTAGAATTATTGT
The DNA here is from genome assembly GCF_003946275.1 of Loigolactobacillus backii. GTDB lineage: Bacteria > Bacillota > Bacilli > Lactobacillales > Lactobacillaceae > Loigolactobacillus > Loigolactobacillus backii. The sequence continues at coordinate 25,099 of NZ_RHNQ01000040.1, read as the reverse complement.
TCAAAATTCCATTAATCGTAGGAATTTTAATTACGACTGCGGACGTTTTAATCCTGTTGTTATTAATGAAGCTAGGTTTCCGGAAGATTGAGGCCGTTGTGGCAACCTTAGTGGCCGTCATCTTACTAGTTTTCTCGTATGAAGTGTTTCTCTCAAAGCCGGAAATGGGCCCCTTGTTTGCCGGTTACGTCCCAAGCGCCAAGATTGTAACCAATAAATCCATGCTGTACTTGGCCTTAGGTATTGTTGGTGCAACGATCATGCCCCATGACCTTTACTTAGGCTCATCAATTTCACAAACCCGGGCGGTTGATCGTAAGGATCATAAGGCAGTTGCCAAGGCGCTTAAGTTTTCCACAATTGATTCCAATATCCAATTGACCATTGCCTTTATCGTTAACAGCCTACTATTAATTCTTGGTGCGGCGTTGTTTTTTGGCACTAACAGCTCAGTTGGGCGCTTCGTTGACCTGTTTAATTCACTTAGCAATTCACACGTCATCGGTGCGATTGCCAGCCCAGTACTCAGCATGCTATTCGCCATTGCGCTACTTTCTTCCGGCCAAAGCTCAACCATCACTGGAACGCTTTCTGGCCAGATTATCATGGAAGGCTTCATTCATCTGAAGATGCCACTGTGGGCGCAACGTTTAGTAACCCGCTTGCTGTCAGTCTCACCAGTCCTAGCGTTTGCCATCTACTACCACGGCAACGAGGCCAAGATCGAAAACCTACTGACCTTCTCACAAGTCTTCCTGAGTATCGCCTTACCGTTTGCGATTGTCCCATTAGTTAAATTTACGAGTGATAAGAAGCTAATGGGAGAGTTTGCAAACCGAACCTGGATGAAGTACACAGCCTGGACATGCGCCGTGGTGTTAGTTGGATTGAACATCTACCTGATCTTGCAAACCATGGGATTGTAAGAGTGTTTAAAAAAGCGCTCAGATTCTGAGGATTAGCCTAAACAGACGAATTACCTTTGAAAAAGGTGATTTGGCTGTTGTAGCTAACCGCAGGAATCTGCTTTTTTAAACACGTTTCCAATAGAAAGCTGCCTTTCCAAACACGTTTCCAATAGAAGGGCGCCTAGCTTCTACCTCAAAATTACGAAGTAGAAGCCGAGCGCCTTTCTTTGGCACTTTGGTGGAAACGTGTTTTAAAAACAGATGTGGTATAATCGATTCTGAGAATTAGAGCAAGTTTGCGTAAAGTGATCATTTTTTGAACCCTTCAGGCGTAAAAAGGCTTTCAAAATGATTTACAGCCCATTGCTCGAACAAAGGAGACGCAGTCATGATTAATGCGGCGAACACGCTTAACAATTATAAATGGATCGAAACGGAGAAATTAACGGCCCCGGAGTGCGTCAAACTCAAGCAGCAGTATGGTTTAACTGATGAAATGATCACTTATGTGACTGATAAGGATGAAAACCCGCATTACGTCTACGATGCTGATGAGAATATTGAGCTCTTCATCGTTCATGTGCCGTACATACTTGATTTAGAGCAGTTGCGCTATATCACCCGCCCAGTCAGCTTTTTGATTCATCAAGGAACGTTATTTACGTTTAATGAAAGTGGCCTTGATTGGGTCAACGCCATTTTTAAGACGGTTAAACAAAATCCTGAGATTAAACGGAATGATTCGTTTGTTTTACGGGCGCTATTTTCATTGATGGATAGTTATATTTCAATTATTAAGGCGATTACTAAGCGCCGCAATCAGTTGGATAAGCTGCTTAATAAAAACGCGCGCAACAAGGATCTGTTGGCGTTATCGTATTTACGCCAAACGCTGACTTTTTTCTCAAGCGCGGCCCAATCGAACCTTGATTTACTGGACGAACTGCCCAAGACGTATTTTAGTAAGGTTTCTGATCAAACTAAAAAAGAGATGCTGGAAGACGCAACAATTGAAGCCGAACAGGTGCGGCGAATGATTACGATTGAAACGCAGGTTGTGGATCGAATTGCGGATACGTTTGACAGTATTGTCAATAACAATATGAACGATACCATGAAAGTGCTGACGATTTGGTCGCTGACAATGGCCGTGCCGACAATTATTACCGGTTTTTACGGGATGAACGTCCACTTACCATTAGCTAAGTTAGGTGGGGCCTGGCTATTTATTATTGCGCTGTCCTTGGCGCTAGTTGTGTGGTTGTTGATTGCGCTGAAGGTTCACCGCCAGATTTAAATGGCAGTGGATTAGTGTAGTTAGGCTGTGAAATCAGGCCTTTGGAGCACGTTCTAGAATAATGCTCAAAAATAGTAAAGAGGTCAGGACAAAAATCCTGGCCTCTTTACTATTTGATTAACGCACTGTTACGTTTTTTAGACACCTTAATTTTTATAAGGACTGTTCAGTTCGTTCAATAATATCGTCCTGAGTTTCCTTCGATAAACCAACGAAGAAGGCCGAGTAACCGGCAACCCGAACAATTAAGTCACGGTGCTTTTCAGGCTGCTTTTGGGCGGCAACTAGAGTGTCCCGAGAAACGATGTTGTACTGAACGTGATAACCGTGCAACCGATTGAAGTAGGCCCGCAGCAGTGAAACTAATTTCTGACAATTGGCCGTACTCCGCAGAATTTGCGGTGACATTTTTTGGTTAAGCAACACGCCACCGGTGATATCCTCTGTCTGCAGCTTAGATACTGATTTGAAAACGGCGGTTGGGCCTTCTGTATCCATTGAATGTTCTGGTGAGCAGCCTTCAGCCAATGGTGTTCGGGCGTAGCGGCCATCTGGCGTCGCAAGCGTGCTGTGACCTTGGCCCACGTTGGCCGAAATCGATGAAGTACCGGCGTAACGCAAACCGCCAATTGGCCCTCGTCCAAAACGGGTATTGTGGTACTTAGCGATTTCATCAATGTAAGGTTGGTAGGCGGCAACGATTAATTGATCAACGTAGTCATCGTCATTGCCGTATTTTGGGGCGTCAGTTAATAACAGTTGGCGCACTTTTTCACCAGCTTCACCGGCAAAATTCGTTTGTAAAGCGTGCCATAATTCTGCTGGGGTTAATTTATGTTCTTCAAAAACTAATTTTTTAATGGCGGCTAGCGAGTCGGCCAAATTAGCGATCCCAACTTGAAGGCCACTAATGAAATCATAAATGGCGCCACCTTCTTTAATCGTTTTGCCGCGCCCGATACAATCATCCGTCAAAGTGGAGCATAGAATGTCAGGGTAGCCTTGTTCCAAGGCCAAGTCGCAACTGTTTTCGATGATCACACTTTGGCGGGTCATTTCACGTAAGGCCTTATCCCAAGCCTTACTAAGCTGGTCATAAGAGGTCATTTCAGTAAATTTACCGTAATCAGGCAACAGCCGTTTTTTAGATTCAGGATCAACGCCACCGTTCATCACGATTAACAAAGTGCGGGGAAAGTTGATGAAGCTCATGCCAGTGCAGCGGTAGCCCCATTTTCCAGGAACGGCCGTCTCGACACAGCCAATGGCGCTGTAATTATAGGCGTCTTCTTTTTTTACCCCCCGGCGGATAAAGGAAGGGATGATGACTTCGTCGTTGTTAAAGGCCGGCATGCCGAGGCCTTGTTTGATGACGGCGACACATTCCAGCATAAACTCGTTGCTGAGGCCTTTATGGTAGCGAACAGTTAAGTTAGGTTGCGGTAAATGAGCCTGGGAAATTGCCCGCAGGATTAGGTAGGACGTCGGGTTGACGGCATCTTTACCATCAGGCGTTTGGCCGCCAATCGTGATATTCTGGTAAAGGGGACTGCCAGCGGAAAATTGGGTGTGGTTCCACGAACGCGCCTTGTTAATGGTCAACGTTTTGAGGCAAAGGTTGGTCAATAATTCAGTTGCGTGCTCTTTGTCAATAATCCCGGCCTGTAAATCCTTTTCGTAAAATGGATCTAGATATTGGTCTAGGCGACCATAAGAAACGGAATGGCCGTTAGATTCAATTTGTAAGACTAGGTGAACCAACCAAACGGCCTGTAAAGCTTCATGAAAACTAGTAGCGGGTTCGTAAGGCACCTTCGTTAAAATACGCGCCATTTCAAGTAATTCGGCCTGCCGTTTTTTATCGTTGGTTTCCTGAGCCTTTGTTTGCGCAAGTTCCGCGTAACGCTGGGCAAAATCTTTAACGGCCTGAATGGTTTTAAGACTTGCTTGGTAGAAGTACAACTGCTTTTGTTGCTCAATGTCAGTTAAATCTAATTGGTTTAACTGAGCCTGAACACGTTCTTCGTACCATTTAAGGCCCTTATTAATCACGTTTTTATAGTCAACGGCGATGTGGCCGTCACCAGAAGTGATATTGCCGTCAGCGCCAATAACACCAAGATCATAGAAAAGCCGACTTTGTGGTGGAAAGGCAGCGTAACCGCGATCCTCTAAAGTGTTGTTTTTCCAGAAAGGTGCGATTGCCTTGAGTTCTTGCTTTGTTTTATCGGTAATGTAAAAAACATCGCCGGGCCGCTTCTCAAAGCTATCTAGTTCGTCAATCACCCAATTCATAGAATATTCCGGAAAAATGGGGGCCCAACGATTTTGACGCGCCTGATTGCCGGCCAGGAGCGTATCGTCTTCAATGTAAAGGGTCATGTTCTTTAAAATATTTTCCAATGTGTAGGCACGCAATAAATCAACTTGTTCGTGCTGGTGTTCCTTATAAGCCTGAGTCGTCAAAATGGCACGTTCGGCGTCAATATAGGGTTTCGCATCAATGATGGTTTCCCGATAATGAGCCATTCTGGGGGTTAAACGACCAAAGTGGCTAGTTTGTTCTTCTGTGTGTTTCTGGGTTTTTAATGTTTGCATACTTGCTCCTCCTAAGTTTTAAGGTCTATTTTGCGTCACCGCAAAATCTTATCGACGGAGGATGTCCACTAGCGCAACGAGTAATGTTTGCAACTTAAAACCGTTGCCTTTAGTTGCGTACGCTGTCCATAGCAGTTACCAAGCAAGCTTGGACTGCTACTGGCATTCTCCTAACGCGAACACCGCGTCCTGGAAACAGGATCCTCCTAAACAAAGTCATAAATATATATCAAACGAAACTTAAAATTGTTTCTTACGAAGATAAGCATAGCATGAATTACTCACAAAGCAATAAAAAAGCGTCCTTTTTAGAAGGACGTTCAGAAACGCACATTTGTGCAATTAGATTTTTTCAACGTTAATTTGCCGTTGTTCTAAAAGTGTGGTTGTTGCAGCGGGTAGTTGGTTGTCTGTAATCACGCGACTAACTTCATCTAAAGTAAATTGTCTAATTAAGCTGGGACCACTAAACTTACTTGAATCAGTTAAAATAATCAGTTGCTCTGCGTTGGCCGCCATGGCCTGAACGGTGTCCGTACGCATAATGTCGTTACCGAAAAATCCTTGTTTAGGATCAAAACCATCAGTACCAATAAACAGTTTGGCGACATGAAAGTCAACTAGGGCCTTCTTGGTTAGTGGACCCACCACAACTTGAGAATTGGCCTGATATTTGCCGCCCAGTAGAAAAATATCAAGGTTAGCAAACTTTTCAACGTAATTGGCAATGAAGTAAGAAATAGTTACGATTGTAACGTGTTTACCTTGCTTTCCCAACTCTTCAGCCAAGAGGGCACACGTTGAGCCCGACTCGATCATGATCGTTTCGTTATCGTGGACTAAATTAGCGGCCTTTACCGCAATCTGGCGCTTGGTATCGTAGTTTTGCGCCAGACGGTAATTTAAATCATCTGGATTGTTAATGATGGCAAAGCCGTGTTTACGCTGTAATAGGCCGTGTTGTTCAAGCAAAGTAAGATCTTTGCGCACTGTCACCTTAGAAACGTTTAGTAATTGCGCTAACTCACTAACGTTAATTTTTTTGCGCTGGTTGACGATTTCTAAAAGTTGTTCTGTTCTTTTGACTGGCATAAGCCACCTCCTGTAGATTGTTTAGGTACGTTTGAACGTTATTTTTATTGAAAGAGTTTCGCAAAAGGCGAGTAGAATCAAACTGCCTTTTTAATCACCTTTCATTTTAACAGGTTCAATTTTTTACACAACTTTTATACTTCAAAAGAAACTAAAAATATTTACGAACATAACTATTTGTGCTACGTTAAAGGAGAAATAACTATGGGGGTGATCAGATGCAATTAGTTAATGAAGCTTCAACCAAATCTAGGACCGAGTTACAGGGCCTAATTTTTAATATTCAAAAATTCAGTTTGAATGATGGTCCTGGAATTCGGACAGTTGTCTTCTTTAAAGGCTGCCCGCTTCGTTGTCAGTGGTGTGCAAATCCCGAATCGCAATCTGGCCGGCAGGAATTGATGTATGACGAACAAAAAGGTGAACAGACGACAGTTGGGGAATATAAAACCGTGGCCGAAGTGATGGCAGTGATCAAGCAAGATCAAGTCTTTTACGATGAATCTGGCGGTGGGGTCACGTTCTCTGGTGGCGAAGTGCTTTTTCAGGCACCATTTGCGATTGAGTTGGCCAAGGCAATTAAGGCCGCCGGAATTAATTTAGCCTGTGAAACGACAGGCTACGCGGCACCGCGTGTTTTTCAAGAATTCATGCAGTACATTGATTTCATGTACTTTGATTGCAAACAGTGGGACACACAGCTGCATAAGGCCGGAACCGGTGGCGGAAATGAATTAATTTTGCGCAATTTAGAAACGGCCATTCAAAAGAAACAGCGGTTGATGGTTCGCATTCCGGTAATTCCCGGCTTTAACTACACGCTAAACGACGCCCGCCACTTTGGCCAGTTGTTTAATCGAATTGGTATAACGGCGGTCGAATTATTACCTTTTCATCAATTCGGCCTAAAAAAGTACCAGGACCTGGGCCGGGAGTACGAACTGAAGCAAGTGAAACAATTACAAACTGACGACTTACTAGAATATCAAGCAACGCTAGAAAGTTTTGGCGTTGACACCCAGATTAATGGGTGGTAAACAAAAACAGCCTAGTACCCGCCTACCACGCGGTATTAGGCTGTTTTTATGTTTTTAGAATGTGTGTTTAAGAAATCACGCCGATACGTTGTAAGCAATTGTTTAACTTACAGGACTAAACTGGATTATTAATCGCTGATTTGTAGCCTGGGCGATCTCTGATAATACCTTGGTTGACGCGTTCATTGAGCCATTTTCAATTCTGGCAATAGTGGATTGAGGCTTACCAATTAGTTTAGCAAACTCACGTTGACTCATACTCATGTTTTCACGAAGATCACGAACTTTAACCGCTACTTCTAAGTTAATATTCTCTTGTTCTACAAGTTGCGCAAATGCTGGATTTTTAGTACTTCTTTCAGTAACATAGTCATCAATTTTACTCATTTATGATCCTCCTTATTAAAATATTGACTTCTTCTATTTCGCGCAATCTTTTTTTCATTTTCAGGTGTTTTTTGCGATTTTTTTGTAAAGGCATTAGTAATTAAATAATTAATTCCTTGAACTTGGAAATAGATGGCTCGCTGGATGTTTGAAGCCTGCTTGGAACGGATCTCATAGAGATTGTCCTCTAGTTTTTTAACCCACATTTGGCGTTCCGCAACGATTAGCCCGTTTTCCTCAATATGTTGGATTGTCGCAATTAATTTTGCAGCGTCCTTATCAGGTAATTGGTCCAGGAACTGTTTAAATTCCGCCCAATCATAGTAGTCAAATTCTATTTTTCTCATGTCTATATGATAGCTTACTCGCTATCATAGATCAAGCCTTTTATTTACTTTTTAGTCTGCAGTTAGCTCATAACGGCCAGCAAAATAAAAAACCACCTGCTATGCGGGTGGTTAGTTAAATCATTACACGAAAGATTCTTATTTAGATTGTGTTTGAAAAGTGGGACAAAAGTCAGTTTTAGGTTACTACGTAATGCATGTAAGCTAATTTCAATCTTGTTACAGTGAACTAATCGTTGTCTCTTTGCCGTAAACACTTTCCCAGTCGTTAGTGAAGTCGGTTACGGCCTGGCCAATTGCTGGAGCAGTTAAGGCCGTTTCTAAAATATCAGTTCCCATCGTTGCAGCCTGGGCGCCCATTTCAAAGGCTGAGTTAACTTGTTGGACGGTGTGGAAGCTGGCGGCAAGAATCTTAGTGGCCGCGTGATCACGCTGGATGGCGAGGGCCAATTCACTGATAACCTCATCGGCGTTAATGTTCATATTGACCATCCGGTTATAGTAGGGCGCCAAGTAGTCGGCACCGGCAGCGATGGCAAGGTAACCTTGAAATTTGGTGTAAATTGCCGTTGCTGTAATGTGGACACCTTCACTTTTAAGCTGTTTGATTGCGGCCAGACCAGCCTCATTCGTTGGGACTTTGATGTAGACTTGGTCGTCAACTTCCCGCAAGATAGTGTGGGCGTCTTCAATCATTTCAGCAGTTGATTGGCCAACAACTTGAATGTGCAAGGTGGCTTTCGGCCCAATAATGCTGCGGACCTGGCGCATATGCTTGAAGAAATCGACTTTGCCTTCTTTTTTAACGATAGAAGGATTTGACGTGACGCCACTTATTGGCAAAATAGCGCTATATTTTTTTATATCAGCTAAATGAATCGTATCTAGTAAAAATTCCATGGAAGAACACCTCGACTTTATTTTTTTAACACCTTAAATGTAGCATGAGTTAAAGTGCCTGAAAATAAATTACCACCTGCGAATTTTAAAAGTGGTTAGTAATTGCTTAACCATGGGTTTCTTAAAAAGCGTTTGCTAGCTTAGTGCACATATGTGCAATTGGAGGTGACTGGTGGCATTTCTACTGAGCATCCATAATCTGTTTGGCCGTTTCTTCATCAGTAATTAAGGTATTGAGAAGTCCCATTTTAAGGGTGGCCGTGATCGAAGGAACCTTAGTCAACGAACGGGCAACGCCGACTGTGTTAGGGACACGCTGCAAGTGCGGCAACGGAATGGCGATAGTACGGTCAGAAAGATCACCGTTTAAAATTTTACCGTGGCGATCAAAAAAGGTGCAGCAGCAATCACCAATCGCCTCTCGTTCCTTGAGTAGCTGCCGGTCTTGGTCCGTTAACAAATCACGCCAACGACTGGATTTGGAACTGAGGGGACCACCAATGCCAACGAAAGCAATGTCCAATTGTTGCCAACGGCGTTTAATCTCGTAAAAATATTTTGCGCCAATGATGCCATCGCGAATAAGTTTGGATTCTTGAACGGCCGCTGCGTCAACGAAGAGACTGTGACCACCAAATTGCCGGGCGGCATCGTAAACAATGCCGTTAACGTGGTACTGGGAATTGCTAGGACTGGGGCCGCCAACTAATGGCACAAATGTCGCATCAGTTTGTGTCGGGTGTTGTAACTGGCCAACCATCCCGGCCAGAACAAGTCCCCAGGCAAAGCCAACGGTATCGTGAGGTTTGATGATTTGTTTCAAATATAAGGCGGCCGCTTTTGACAAGGCAGCGTTTTTCTGCTGATTATTGGCAACGCGATCAGATGGCACAATAATGGCATTTTTTAAATTGAAACGTTGTTTGAGTTTTTCCTCCAAATTAAATAATTGCGGGTTGAAATCTTCAATTTGAATAGTCACAATGTGCTGTTGGCGGGCCTGTTGGAGCATGCGACTAATGGTGGTGCGATAAATGTTCAATTCCGTCGCAATTTGACTTTGCGTTCGGCCCTGAATGTAGTAAAGATAAGCAACTTTCGCCAAAAGGTGACGCCGATTATCGTCCATGCTGAAAGACTCCTTTTTAGACACATTTGTGCAATTATTAATTTTACCGGTCAATTGTAGCTGATAACCTTAATATAGCAGGATTGGAAGCGGTGGGCCAGTGTATTCTGAAATTGGCGTGCGTTGATGGCCTTTAAATCAATTTGAACTAGTGTGTTTAAAAAAGGCTTATGAAAATTTCTTTTATGTGGTAGGATAGAATCCGTTGCTAAAAAAGTAAGAACGCCACTATTTTGCTTGGTGGCACTTTCTTTAAGGCCGAATGTTGCGAATAAAATTTAATCAGAGCGCGTATAATTGATCAGCGCAAAACTCATAGGGGTTTTGCGCTTTTTTTGCGTTCAAAAATAGAAATGGAGCGATTTTAATGGATTTTTATATGCGGCTGCCGCGTAATGGAAAAGAATTTGTGTTGTTTATGGCGATTGTTTCGCTGGTTTCAGTTAACATTATTGCACCACTGATCACTTGCTTTGAAGTTGGTTTTCACCTGCGAACGTGGGCGCTGGCGCTGAGCGTGCTGCCATTTATCTGGTTGAGCGTCATTGCGCTTGTGCTGTTGACGTATAAGCCGGCCGCACGATTAACTAAGAAAATTATTGCGAAGGATGATAGTTTTAACGCGCACATCATTGTTAATATTCTGTGCACCGTTTTGATGATGTCAGTCGTTTTAACTGTGGTGGGAACTTGGATTGGCAGTCAGCAAATCAGTTTGGACCCAATCACGCACTTCTTCTACAAATGGCCCCGTAATTTTGCGATTTCATTTGCCGTTGAATTATTAGTTGCACAACCAATTGCACGTTTTGTCATGCTAAAATTGCACCAAATTAAGGGAAAATAGTGAGAGCAATAGGCACTAGTATTCTATATTAGAAATGGTGTTTCTCGGGTACGCGGGATAACAATGGATGACCTATTCCTCATTTTTGAACCGCAAACTTGGCAGGATTGTGGATAGTTCCTTTTTTGTCTTCAAAATTCCTATGACGGACCAGATTATTTCGCGGTACCACTAATATTGCAGAGGAACGCGGTAATTAAAGCAAGCATCGTTTCTTTCACAGGTGCAATTCCTGCTAACACAATAGTTACGCAAATTCTTGATGAATTAAAAGTACTGAGCTATACTATGAGTATCAAAAGAACCAACACGCGGCCACATGTTGGTTCGCTGTAATCGTATTGCAGTCTATCATGTGATTAGATCAGCTTAATGCTGGTCTTTTTTGTTGTCCGCAGGATTTCGAGGACCGCTTTTACGATCCCCAATCCCGCCAAGACAACTTGGAGCACAGTTAACATGTCCAAGGCCTTTCATTATATTCATGCAAATAACCTTGCGACCAAATCGGTCACCACAAGGCTATTTTTTGTCTTTGGCTGCTGATAAAATTCGATTTTTAGATAGTTTAACCACGTGAAAATAAATTATTAAAGTCCAGCCTAATAATATTGTTGCGTCCCACCGCCGTGCTATACTGAAAGAAAATGGAGGAGTGAGCTGGCCAATGAAACATACTTGGAAATTAGTAGCAACATTGGTGGTTGGCGCCGTGGCACTAGTGCTGGCGTTTGGGCTGCAACAACCAATGGCCGCGCAAGTATTAGTGACTGTTGCGGGTTCTTTAGTTGCGCTATCAATGTTTTTTGAAATGATTAAGACGTTGCGTTCGGGAAAATACGGTGTTGATCTACTGGCAATCATGGCGATTGTTGCGACACTTGCAGTTGGTGAATATTGGGCGAGTTTGATGGTCTTAGTGATGCTGACTGGCGGGGATTCTTTGGAGGATTACGCCACGCGCAAGGCCGGTCAAGAATTAAAATCGTTACTGGATAATTCGCCGCAAAACGCACATTTAGTCAGTGCTGATCGCTTAGAAGATATTGCGGTTGAAAAAATCGCGGTAGGTGATCAATTACTGGTTAAACCCGGTGAACTAGTGCCAGTGGATAGTAAAATTATTAAGGGTAATTCAACTTTTGACGAATCTTCCTTAACCGGGGAATCACGGCCACTCGAAAAGCTAGTTGGCAGTGAATTGATGTCCGGATCTGTCAATGGCGCTGCGGCCGTGACGATTGAGGCACTCAGTACGGCGGCAGATAGCCAATACCAAGCAATTGTTCAGTTAGTAAAAGAGTCGGCAAATCAGCCGGCCAATTTTGTGCGCATGGCCGATCGTTATGCCGTGCCATTCACGGCAATTGCGATTGTCATTGCCGTTGTCGCGTGGCTGATTTCCGGTGACCCTGTTCGTTTGGCTGAGGTTTTAGTGGTGGCATCACCGTGCCCATTAATTTTGGCCGCACCAATTTCCTTAGTTGCCGGAATGAGCCGGGCCAGTAAAAACGGCGTCATTGTTAAAACCGGAACCACAATTGAAAAGTTGGCTAGCGCAAAGACAATTGCCTTCGATAAAACAGGAACCTTAACCAAAGGCCAGCTGACAGTAAATGAAGTTAAGCCGATTGAACCCTGGCCGGCCCAAGAATTATTACACTTTGCGGCCAGCGCTGAGCAGCGTTCAGGCCACGTTTTGGCGCGTTCCTTAGTTGCCTATGTTGGTGTTGATGGCTTAGGCGCGGTTAGCCAGCTCAGTGAAGTGACCGGGCAAGGCATTGAAGCGATAATTGACGATCAAGTTGTTAAAGTTGGTAAATTAGCGTTTGTGACGCAACAGGCGGTTCAAGCTGTCGAGCAAACGGCCGTCTATGTCAGTATCGGGGGAAAATATGCGGGCTACATCAGCTTTTTGGATCAACTCCGACCAGAGGCTGCCGCAACCATTCAAAAATTACGCCATTTTGGGTTGAAGCATATCATGATGTTAACTGGCGATCAGGCGACGATCGCTAAGACCATTGCGGCAAAATTAGATCTTGATGAAGTTCACGGTAATTTGTTGCCAAAGGATAAAATCAGGCTGCTTCAAGCTGTTGATCAAAACGCACGGCCAACAATTATGGTCGGCGACGGGGTTAACGACGCACCATCCCTGACGACGGCGGATGTTGGTATTGCAATGGGTGCGCATGGTGCCACGGCGGCCAGTGAATCGGCGGATGTAGTGATTTTAAAAGACGATCTTAGCCGGGTGGCGAGCGCCGTTATGATCAGTCAAGAGACTATGCAGATAGCGCGCAACGATGTTTTAGCAGGGATTGTCGTTCTCGTTATTTTAATGTTAATTGCTGCAACCGGCGTTATTCCAGCGTTAGTCGGTGCAATGTTTCAAGAAGTCGTTGACATGATGACGATTTTGTTGGCCTTACGCGCTAGAAAGGGTCTCCGGCGTAAAAAATAATGTGTGGTGCAAAAGAGATTTAAGCGTTATTTTTGGGGGACGTTAAGGCCGATTGTAGCGCAGGATCTCTGTAAAAGAGCGCAATACTGCGTAAAAAATAAGGTGCTAACCAGCAAGTTCTAGTAACTTGTTGTGGTTAGCACCTTATTTTTTTACGCAGATGCTGGCTTGCTATTGGTTACGGCCCGCCTGAAATGATTCCCAGCCCTCGCTAGCAATAAAATAGACTAGCACGAGCGCTGCTACGGAATCGGCCCACCACCAGTTGACTAGCGCAGTGAGAATAGCGCCAACCAGGACCGTTCCGGCCATATAGGCGCAAGTGACGTTACACATACCATCTTCGGCTAAGGCCACCGAGTTCAAGGCCTTGCCTAATGATCGCTTTCTTCTGGCCAAAAATGGCATTAGAATGACGGATGCAATCGCGATGGCCATGCCGGAAATGCTAGTGTCAGCAGCCTGGTGCGTTGCCAGATTAGTAATTGAAACGCCGGTGACGTAAACGGCCAGTAATAAAAGAATAAGGCCAACAATTAGTGAAGAGCGTCGTTCCGCTGCCGCAATAACGTCTGGCGCTGCGCCACTGGCTTCCTTGCGCAACCGCCAAATTAAGGTGCTGCCGGAGATGATTTCCAGAAAACTATCTAGGCCAAAAGCAATCAGCAGAATTGATCCGGCTTTAATGCCAGAAGAGAGACCGACCAAAAATTCAAAGACCATCCAGCCAGTTGAAAAATACTCAGTTCGAAGGCTGCGGCGTAATATTGTTGTACCAGAGTTACTTGCCATGTTTTGCTCCCCTCATCACGTGATCCGCGTGTTCAATCATTTCGTTGATGACGTCTAAAATGTGCGGATCATCCAAACGGTAGTAATTTTGTTTGCCAATTCGCTGGGCACTAACTAGTTGATGTTGCCGCAGTGCGGCCAATTGGTGGGAGACAACGGATTGCTCTAATGCTAGTAAATCGCTTAATTCGCTCACGCTGAGTTCTTGTTGTTCCAGAACGTAGAGAATTTGCAACCGACTAGGATTACTGAGTAATTTAAAGATTCGTTTTGATTCGGCCAAGTGCCGCTCGTCAATTAATTTTAATGTGTTCTTGCGCGTATTAGTCATCTATGTTGTCTCCTTCATATGTTGACTTTAACATTTGAAATTAATGGTGTAAAGCAAAAATTATTAGACTAGTCGATTTATTAGGGTGGATTAGCAACTGCAGGCCACAAAAAAACAGCAGTTAATCAATTAGATTTTACTGCCGTTATTGATGAAGGCTTGGTACGTACGATCATACCGCGCAAATAGTTCCACTAATTCATTTTGCGGCGTAATTTGGCGGACCTTGTCCTGTGGATAATTTTTCTTGTAAAGGAGCAGCAGCTTAGCATTAATCGTTTGCGCCAACTGATTTAATTCAGTTGAAAGTCGATTTTTGTTTAGAATTGTATCGATTGCTTTAAATTCTGTCGAAAAATCAAAATCGACGTCACCATTCATAAGTGATTGGTAAAGTGTATATAATTTGGAGCGCAGCGTTTCGTCTTGATTATTCATAAATCCTCCAGGTATTTTTAATGTGGGTTGAAGGTCAATGATTAATGGCCTAAACCGAAAGTTTTCATATTTCAGTATAACGTAGTTAAGTATTTTAGGTGGGTATTTCATCTAGTGGTGGAAAAGAAACCTTTACGCTAGAAAGCCATTTTTGAGACAATTCCGTAATAAATGCGCGAATCAATCGCTAACCTTGAGTGCAATTTGTATTTTGATCCCTTCTAAAACAGGTAACATTATTGGCGGTGGGCCAGTTATGATCAGGGCCGGAACCTCTTTTCACTACATGAATCAATCTAAAATAAATGGGTTTAAGGCACATGTCCATTCAAACGGCGCAAAATTTTGGTTTGTATTTTAAAAAAGAAACTGTTAATATTGTTAGGCAGCTAACGAAATGGTGACTCGTATTTTAAATAATTAATCCTAAAACTAAGGAGGTGTTACACAGTGGAGGATTTCGGCCGCTTACTTAAAATCTCGGCGAATCAAATGGGACGGCGCTTCGATCAGTTTGCGCGGCAGTATGAATTGACGGGAACACAAATGGCAATTATGGATTATTTAAATCAGCATAAGGACAAAGAAATTTTGCAGCGGGACATTGAGCATGAATTTAACATTCAGCGCTCCACCGCCACCGTTTTATTGCAGCGCATGGAAAAACGCAACTTTATTCGGCGAAAGGCCAGCGTTGATGATGCTCGGCAAAAAAGTGTTCAATTAACGCAACATGCGAAAGAATTAGAGAAGATTATTGCCAATTATATGCGGGAACAACAAGAACAGCTTGAGGCTGAATTTTCGGCCAGTGAGCTTGAGCTTTTAAGCCGATTACTTAAGAACTTGGTTCGGTTTGAAAATTAAATTAGGAAAAAAGCGTTGCGGCGGCTACAAAATTTGTTTTTGTAGCCAGGTCATGCTTGGAAAAATGGTTTTCCAACACGCCGAACGTAACGTGAATTAGAAAGAAAGAGGCAGTTTAAATTGAATACAAAGATTTCAAAAAAAGTTATTGGTGCCATTGTTGCGGCGGGGATTATGTCATTTTGCGGTGTGGTTGTTGAAACGGCCATGAACATTACATTCCCGACCTTAATGGCGGAGTTTCACGTTACAACGGCCACGGTTCAATGGATGACTACGATTTATCTATTGGTGGTTGCCATTATTGTGCCATTGTCGGCGATTTTAAAACGGCGCTTTAAAACTAAATCATTATTTGTCGTCGCAAATCTACTATTTATTCTTGGGGTTGTATTAGATGCCTTTGCGCCAACTTTCCCCATGCTCTTAATTGGGCGAATGGTCCAAGGTATTGGAACGGGAATTGCGTTACCATTAATGTTTAACATTATTTTAGAACAAGTGCCACTACCTAAAATTGGGATGATGATGGGAATCGGAACGTTGATTACAGCAGTTGCCCCCGCAGTTGGCCCAACTTTTGGTGGGGTGGTCGTTTCAACAATTGGCTGGCGTTACATTTTTATTTTCTTGCTGCCAATTTTGGTTATTTCACTGATCATTGGCCTAGTTTCGATTCAGCAAAAAAGCGAATTACGTAAAACTAGCTTTGATTTTATCAGTCTTTTGTGGATTATGCTGACTTTCATCGGCTTAATCATTGGTTTTAGTAATATGGGCAACGGGCATTTCCTTAGCCAAGCCGTCTTAGTACCCATTGTTCTGGGCCTAATTGGCCTTGTGCTACTAGTTCACCGCTCACTGAATATTAAAACGCCGATCATTAATTTGGCCGTTTTAAAGAACGGCAAGTTTGCTGGGCACGTGCTGAGTTTCTTTGCACTCCAGCTGATCTCGTTAGGCTTATCGTTTATTTTGCCAAACTATATCCAGTTAGTAAACGGAACCTCGGCGTCAATTGCGGGCCTGATCGTGTTACCCGGTGCCGTTTTAGGAGCTATTTTTGCCCCATTTGGTGGCCGAATCTTAGATACGATTGGACCAAAAAAGCCATTGATGACTGGTTCAATGCTGGGCCTGCTCGCTTTAATCTTGTTCGTTATTTTCGGATTACACTTAAATAACGTCATGATTGGCGCCTTTTACCTAATTTTCATGGCCTGCGTTGGTTTGTCGTTTGGTAACATCATGACAAATGGGCTTAAATACTTACCAAAACAGGTAAAGGCCGACGGTAACGCCATCTTGACCACTTTACAGCAATTTGCCGGCGCAACCGGAACATCGCTAGTCGCCGCAATTATTGCCCAAGGACAGGCCAAAGTTGGCGTGAGTAAAGCAGTCGGAACGGCTCAAGGCTCAGAGCACGCCTTTATCTTCTTGTTAGTACTAGGTTTGATTGAGGCAACCTCCTTGGTCAAAGTTGTTTTGTTGGCTAAAGAGGATTAAAGAGTGATTGAAAAAGCGGTTAGATTATGGAGTATAGCCTAGCTAGACGCAATAATCTGCTTTTCCAAACACGTTTCCACTAAATTAGTCAGGAAAATACTAATAAAAGTATTTTCCCAACATGACCTATGCCAGCACTAATATCAGTGAAGTATTTTTTACACGCCAAAACTAAATAAATTAAAAAAGTCAGGCTCAAATGGAATTAATCCCCAGGGAATATCCTTTTGGCCTGGCTTTTTTTCTGTCATTTTTTAGCCAGACCGCGCCTTATTTTATCGTCAAATAATGTCGCAAAAATAAAAGCGGCTCATTGACTACATAGTCATCGACTTATTGGTCAAAGCAGAATATACTCGTGCGGTAAGTTAAGGCAAGGTATTTTGTTAACGTAAACCTGATCGGTTGGGTCAACGAATGGGCCTGCAAAAAAGAATTTTTGGTCGCACAAAATAGGCGTTAGAAAACTTAGGAGGAACCTAAAATGGCAAACACAGTTTTAGAAATTAAGCATCTGCAAAAAAAGTTTGGTAAATTTCAGGCGTTAAAAGATATTACTTTTGATGTGAAGGAAGGGGAAGTTTTTGGTTTTATCGGTCCGAATGGTGCTGGTAAATCAACGACGATTCGTGTCTTATTGGGTATTTTGCGGGGAACTGGTGGCAAGGCAACAATTTTTGGGCAGGATGTTTGGCGTGATTCGGTTAAAATTCACGCTCGTTTGGCGTACGTGCCTGGGGATGTCTATTTGTGGCCTAATCTAAGTGGTGGTGAAATTATTGATTTGTTCCTCAAACTAAATCAACAAAAACACACGGCTAAAACTGACGCTTTAATTAAACAATTTGAGTTAGATCCAACCAAGAAAGCCCGAACTTATTCGAAGGGAAATCGCCAGAAGGTAGCTTTGATTGCGGCTTTTTCAACGGATGCTGATTTTTACATTTTTGATGAGCCAACTAGTGGTCTTGATCCATTAATGGAAGAAATTTTTCAGCAAAATGTATTGGCTTTGAAGAAGCAAGGCAAGAGCATTTTACTTTCCAGTCATATTCTTTCGGAAGTTGAGCGGATGTGTGATCGAATTGGTATTATTCGTGATGGCCGAATTATTGAAACGGGAACACTAGATGACATGCGGCACTTAACGCGGACAGTTATAACCGTTAAAACTCAGGAAAATTTGGCGGACTTTGCGCAATTACCTGGAGTTCATAATTTTAAAATTGATGAACGGACGACAAATAAGGCTAGTTTTGCCGTTGATTCAGAAAGTATTGGTGCAATTATGGTGGCGTTGGCTCCACGGCAAATTGTTAGTTTACAGAGCACGCCGCCTACGTTGGAGGACTTGTTTTTACGTTACTATAACCGCGATCAGGAGGTGAGTGATCATGCGAAATAGCCAAGTTAGCCAAAGCGGCTATTTAACCCGCTTTTACTTGCGCCGGGATTGGTTACCGATTGGACTTTGGCTTTTAGGCATCGTTGGTCT
The DNA here is from genome assembly GCF_003946275.1 of Loigolactobacillus backii. Taxonomy (GTDB): domain Bacteria; phylum Bacillota; class Bacilli; order Lactobacillales; family Lactobacillaceae; genus Loigolactobacillus; species Loigolactobacillus backii. The sequence continues at coordinate 6,658 of NZ_RHNQ01000040.1, read as the reverse complement.
GATGGGCGCCGCCGCGGGCAAATTTGACGGTATTTACGGAACTCAAAGTGCTTTGGCGTCAATTGTGACAACCTTGAAGAGTCCCGCAATGGTCTCCTTGTTTGGGCCGTTTATCGCCAAGGCACCGTACACACCGGCGGCCGTCTATGCTGCCGAAATGATGGTCTTTATGGGTCTGATAGTTGCAATGATGGCCATTTATTTTGCCGTCCGCAACACACGTACTGAGGAAGATAACGGTATTTTGGAGTTGGTTCGAGCCCACGCTGTTGGCAAACAGAGTCCGTTGATTGCGGCAACTTTAGAATTGTTGATCATTAATTTAATGGTTGGTGTTTTATCAGCCTTGGCGCTTCAAGGTGCTGGTATGACTGGCTCCAATACTACTGGCGACTGGCTTTTTGGCCTTGGTCTGGCGGCTTTTGGTTTTATGTTTGGAACTTTTTCACTGTTAATGTCCCAGCTGGCCAGTAATAGTCGTGGGGCTACCAGCCTGAGTTACTTGGTTCTAGGCGCTTTGTATATTGCTCGGATGTTAACCGATGTCCAAAATACGGACGCTACCTGGTGGACCGTGTACGGTTGGATTGAAAAATTAGCCATTTATGGTAAAAATAATTGGTTGCCAATTGTGTTGATGCTGCTTCTAGCGATTGCTGTTTTAGGCGTTACCTTTTTTGCTAGCGCTAAACGTGACGTCACGGCTGGTCTATTACCTAGTCGCCCTGGCCGGCAACGAGCTTCCCGGTTACTGGCCGGCCCCTTTAGTTTGGTTTTTCGGTTGGAACGAACTAGTTTGATTATTTGGATGATTGGGCTATTTGTCTTGGGTGTTAGCTATGGGTCGATTTTTGGGACAGTCGGTGATTTGATGAAAGCAAATCCAGTGATGGCCAAAGTATTAGGAACCGCGGCGGTTAACGTGGCCAACCGGACAGTTATTTTAAATTTTGCGGCCACACTGGCAATTATTTTTGCCGTGGTGGGTTCAATTCCGGCGATGATCACTGTTTTGAAACTCAATAGTGATGAACGTAAAGGTTGGCTGGAACAGCTTCACGCAAAGCACGTTTCCCGGGCACGCTTGTACAGTAGCTACGTTGTCGTGGCGTTAATCAACGGGATAATGGCGCTATTTTTAGGCGTTTTGGGTATGGCGGTCGCGGGCACGGCCAGCATGACGCACCCACTCACCATTACACGAATTTTACGTGCTTTTGTGGGCTATTTACCGGCGTTGCTCGTTGTTCTTGGAATCACGGCCGTGTTGGTTGGTCTGTTGCCGCGGCTACAAGCACTTAGCTGGGTAGTCCCAATCTACGGTGTCTTTTCCCTGTATCTAGGCGGTTTGTTTGATTTACCAAAATGGGCTAAGCAATTAACCCCTTACGGTTGGGTTAACCGAGTGCCTTTAAGCAGGATTCAGTGGGGAACCTTCTGGTGGATGACAGGGTTAGCGGTCATTTTATTACTGATTGGCTATTATGGTTACGCGCACCGCGATTTACTAGAAAATTAAAACGAGTAAAATAAAGGTAGTTTAGCGGATTTGAAAAGATTTTTAGCAGTTTTATTTAAAAAATTGAATTTGCAGGATTCTGATGACACTTTAATTAAACAAAAATAAAAGGTGATAAATTAATGACGCAAACAAAGGAAGCCATTCCGAAAGATCCGGCTAAAATTCAACGAATTATGGAAAGCGCATTGCATATTTTTGCCCAAAAAGGTTATCGTGGCGCTAAGACAGAAAGTATTGCCCGCGTGGCCGAAGTATCAAAGGGAATCGTCTTTCGTTATTACGGGAACAAGGAGCAACTTTATTTGGCCACTTTGGAGTTTGCGCTTAAACGAGTGATGGATGCGGCCGATTACAGCGTTTGGACTAGTGCGGCCGATCTGACGGATATGGTGGTTAAGGCCACGCGTTATAAGATTCAGCTGCAGCTGCAGTTTCCCGATGAATTTGAGCTTTCAATGAGTGCCTATGCCCCCAGTGATGATCTGCCAGCCGCAATGAAGACTAAAATTGCGAAAATGTACACGCAAAAGACCAGTGCCGCAATCGATCTGTTACTGGAGCCTGTTTTAAAGCGCTTGAACCTGCGCCCGGGGATTACGATTGAAGATATTCAGCACATGATGGACATGGTGGTGACTGCTATTGGCCAAGAATCCAGTGCCTTCATGAAAAAACACCCCCACGCAACAATTGCCGAGTTTGATGAGATTATTGATCACGCTAAACGTTATTTAGATATCCTCCAAAACGGATTTATCGCGAAATAGGCAGTTATTATTTGCAAATTATGAAGAATGGCAGTTGCTTCACTGAGCCAAAACAAGCGTCACCTAAAAATGAAGCAAAAATCCCTGCTATTGGATTTAATCCAGTAGCGGGGATTTTACTTTGGTTGGCCAAATAGCCGTTAAACCTAGGCTGTGTTGGGAAAACACTATTGTTAGTATTTGGCTGACTAATTTAGCGGAAACGTGTTTGAAAAAAGCAGATTATTACATATAGCTACGCTTGTCGAACGATCCGCTGCGCGTCTCTTTTCGTCTAGCTAGGCTATATTCCATAATCTGAGCGCCTTTTTTAACACTCTAATCATTTGCCTTCAGCGCCGCCAGCATATCGATGTGTTTTAAATTAAAGTGGGTGGCAATGAGGACAATTGCTGAAAAGACGAAGGTCATTAGGCCAGCAATCACGTAGCTAGTGCCGTGAATAATTAATGGAAAGACGATCGTATCGGAGGATGCCAATTTTAGAATCGCCCACGTTAAAGCATTGCCAACCCCAAAACCAAATAGCGTGCCAAATAGGGTTAGGATGATATTTTCCCGGACAATGTACATTGTTACTTCATTATCAAAGAAACCGAGAACTTTAATTGTGGAAAGTTCGCGCATTCGTTCGGAAATGTTAATGTTGGTTAAATTGTAGAGGACAACGAAGGCCAGAGTGCCAGATAAAACGATAAAGATGAGAACGACCGAATTAAGGCTGGCGGTTGTCTTGTTTTGCTGGTCAATTTGGCCTTTAACTGAAGTCGTGCCGATCACTGATTTCACTTTGTGTAAATTTTTGGTCAATTGTTCCAGTGAGTGCTGGTTGGTTTTAACCAAGTAAGTGTTGGCCACACTGCTAGTTGCAGTCACTTGTTTGTAATACTTGGCCGTCATGTAAACGTTGTGGCCGATGTAGTTGGCGCCAATTTGACTGACGCGTAGACGAACTGACTTGCCGTTAGCCAGTTGCATGGTCAAATGATCACCAGGATTAATATGGTAGAGTTCGGCCAGGTGTTGGCTGATCACGGCGCCCTGATTTGTTAGCTTAACCGGTGATTTACCGGCGGGTTTAAGCGTCACGTACTGGGCAAACTTTTTTGCGTTGCTGGTTACGAATAAATTGGCGTTTTGATCTGTTGTATTGGTCTTTTTGAACGTGACCTGTTCGCTGAAAACAGGCAAAGTGTGTTTAACGGCATTACTTTTTTTCAGGACTGTTTGGGCCGCATTTGGTTGCGCGGCGTTGGTTTTGGCGTTTAATGTCACCACTAAATCGTAATGCATAATTTCGCTAAATTGTTTTTCCACCGGCGCAGAAATCGAGTCCTTGAGCCCAAAACCAGCCAACATTAAGCCGGTACAGCCAGCGATTCCTAAAATTGTTAGAATCATTCGCGATTTATAGCGAAATAGATTCCGGTAAGTAATTTTTTGGTTAAAGCTAAAGCGGGACCAAAGGGGTGTAATTCGTTCGAGCAAAATACGTTTACCAACTTTGGGCGCTTTAGCAACTAAAAGCTCGGCCGGTTTCTCCCGTAAATCACGTAATAGCGTTCCTAATGAAGACCCCAGTGTTGCAATTAAGGCCGCAATGGTGGCCAGAACGATTGGTGTAAAGTAAAAATGCAGCGGATAATCCGTGAAAATATAACGCGCCTTTAAAATTGTAAAGACGACAACGGGTAATAATTTAGCACCAATGAGAACGCCTAAAACAACACCGGTAAAGGCGGCCAAAAAAGCGTAAAGAATGTATTTAACTGCAATTTCACTGTTACGGTAACCTAGGGCCTTAAGCGTGCCGATCTCTTTACGTTTTTCTTCAACCATGCGCGTCATTGAAGTGAAGGTAATTAGAATTGCGATAAAGAAAAAGAAAACTGGAAAAATATTCGCGATCGCGTCAATTCGGTTCGCCAGGCTTTGAAATTCAGCGAAACCAGGATTAGTTTGGCGGTCATTTAGAAGGTAGCTGGGCTTTGCTAGGTTGGCGCTTTTCGTTTTAGCTGCCGTTAATTTTTGTTTAGCAGCGGTTAATTGTTTTTGTTGCCCCGCCAGAGTAGCTTGTTGGGCCTGTATTTGCCGGCCTGCGGTAGATTGTTGTTGGTTGGCGCTGGTTAAGGCCGCTAGTTGCTGATTTAATTGCGTGTTAGCAGCAGTTAATGTTGTTTGTTGGTTTTGGAGTTTTTGTTCATTTTTAGCGATGCTGCGGTTAGCCGTCGCTTGCAGTTCAACTTTTCGCGACTGAGCCCGTTTAGCAAAAAGAGATCGTAATTGATCCGTTTTTTTGTTTAATTTTGTTTGGTAAGCAGTGGAAAAGGCGTTCATTTTATCAAGATCGCTAAAGCGCACGGATATAAGTGAATAGGCCTGGGTTTTGAAGGCGGCCTTAGGTAAGTAGGCGAAACCGTCAACTTGACCATCGCCAATAGTGGTAACGCCGCGCTCGTCGTTATCAATGTACAGTGGCGACTGAACGAAGCCAACTATTTTATAGTTATGTCGTTTTAACTGTTGGTTATTAATTTTGAGCGTACTGCCGAGCTTTAACTTTTTACTAGCCAATTTTTGATCAACGACAATTTCCGAAGATTTCTTTGGCAACCGGCCCTTGGTTGGCGTAAGGTGATTCTGTTTTTGGCCCAGTGAATAGACTTGAATGTCTTTTTGATTTGCTTTGTCTAAGTAAGGAAAACTATAGCCCAATTCGACACGGGCGTACTTGAGTTGCTTAACAAGCGCGCGATCCTTTTGAGTTAGGCCGCCAGTCGAAATAATCTGCAAGTCAGACAACTGTTTTTGCTGAATAAATTGGTTGCCCGTTGCTTCAAGATCTGGGCCGACGGATTTAATACCAACAAAAAGTAAAACACCCATCAGAATAATAAGAATGATCGAAATAAAACGGCCTAGTGATGCTTTAATGTCGCGAAAGGATGATTTAAGGTAAACGTTATTTTTCAATTAATAGCACCTACCATTCAAGCTGACTGACAGGTAGCGGCTTTTCGTTAATCCGAATCGATTTCACCTTGGCGTCGTTGATTTGAATCACGCGGTCGGCAATTTGCGCAATCGCTGAATTATGCGTAATGATAATCGTTGTTTTATTCAACTGTTTACTGGCGTTTTCTAATAGTTGGAGGACTTGTTTACCAGTTTCAAAATCCAGCGCGCCGGTTGGTTCATCGCAAAGTAATAACTTCGGATTTTTGGCCAAGGCGCGGGCAATCGCCACTCGTTGTTGCTCACCACCGGATAGTTGTGCTGGAAAATTCACTTGTTGGCGTTCAAGGCCCACTTGTTTGAGCACATCTTCGGCTGGCAAGGCATCAGTAGCGACTGCGGTGGCTAACTCAACGTTCTCTTTAGCGGTTAAATTGGGCACCAAATTATAGAACTGAAAAATAAAACCAACGTCAGTTCTACGGTAGGCCGTCAATGAATGCTGATCGTATTGGGCAATGTCTTGCTGATTGATAATGATTTGACCCGAAGTCGGTGAGTCCATCCCGCCTAAAATATTGAGCAAGGTAGTTTTACCGGCACCACTAGGACCAAGGATCACAACAAGTTCACCTTCATTAACTGTAAAGTTGATATCATCATTAGCCAAGACAGTGGTGGTACCAGTTTGAAATACCTTAGTTGCGTGTTTTATTTCAATAAAATTTGTCATTTAGAAACCTCCTGCTTACGTACTTTAAGTCTACTTTAAAAGGGCGCGTGATAAAAGGCTTACATCATTATTGCCGGCGTTAGCGAGTTAGAAATGATGGCCAGCGTAGTAAAGGATAATTAAATTTATTATTTGTGCCTTGTTTATTCGTAAACGTGTGGTGTTTAACGCTATAATATCATTTTTAAGCATAAAATAATTATAAAATTGGCATTGATATAAAGCGCTTTTATTACTATACTGTTTGTAGTTAAACAGTAATGATAAATTAATTTAGTGAGATACCTTAAAGAAAAGCTACCTTCATTCGAGGTGGGCCTTTTTTTAGTGATCAGATTTTTACGCTGATCAATTTAGTAGGAGTGGGGCAAAAGTCGGTCTGGGTTTACTGCGTAACGTAGGCTAATCCTCAATTGCGAAGTAGAATCTAACCGCTTTTTCAAACACACGTGCACCCAGGTTTTTGGCGCACGTTCTAGAGTAATGTTCAAAAATGGTAAGCGGCTAGAATTTTTATACCACCCCTGGCAGTAAATTTCTAGTGGTGAAATACTAGTATAAGGGTTGATCCGTGACCATTTTAAAACGGAATATAATATGATTTAAGACTTGTGGTCAGAAGTCAAGTAGGTGATACGTAAAATATTGATAGTTCTAATTGTGAGGAGAGTATACTTCCCC
>NZ_RHNQ01000004.1 GCF_003946275.1 Loigolactobacillus backii | reverse complement strand
GCAACAAAACGCCATTGATTTAGCTCTAGACGCTTTTCCCAGATTTAGATCTGTGTATCAAACCTATCAAGGTATCTTAAGTGCCATACACCAAAAGGATGCTAATGCGTTCCAATCCTTACTTACTAACTACCAACCCACTAGTAATCAAATGGACATAACGATCAACACGTTTATCAAAAATGGTTCAGCCCTTCTAAATAGTTGTCGTTATCCATTTTCCAACGGTCCAATTGAAGGACTTAATCGTAAAATCAAGGCATTAAAGCGTAACTGTTTTGGTTTTCGAAATATTGACAACTTCTTTATCCGGATTAGTTTAATTCATGAGTAAACAAAAAGCACATTCACCGAAGTGAATGTGCCGTTCAAAATCTCCACCAATACGATTTGACAGAGACCCAAAAAAAGCAGCCCAAAAGACTTCAGAACTTTATCGGTGGTGTCTAATAAGTAAGACACCCTGCCCATAAAATTAGTCTTTGGACCACATTTTTTCTAGTGCTGGCTATACATAACGGTTCTGCCAGTATTCAATTGACTAAATTGGTGCACTATTTCAATCATCAACTGTCCTTTAAAACACGTCCTAAGCAGCATTAAGAGGCCTTTTGATCATCCGCTAAAACCAACTGTGGTTTTCCGGAACCATTAACTGTATCCTTGGTAATAATAACTTTAGAAACGTCATCACGACTAGGTAGGTCAAACATGATATCCATCATGACCTCTTCAATAATTGAGCGTAACCCCCGCGCTCCAGTATTACGTTCAATTGCTTCGTGGGCAATTGCGTGTAGCGCGTCAGGCTTAAATTCTAACTGAACTTTATCTAAAGACAATAGCTTAGTGTACTGCTTAACTAAAGCGTTCTTTGGTTCAGTCAGAATTTTAACCAAATCATTCTCGGTCAACTTCTCTAAAGCTGCCATAATCGGAATTCGGCCAATAAATTCAGGAATTAAGCCAAATTTCATTAAATCTTCAGGAATAACTTGTTGCATCAGACTTTTTGATTCATCAAAGTTTTGTGCATCCTGACCGCCGAAACCAATTACTTTATCACCTAAACGTTCCTTAACGATATTTTCAATTCCGTCAAAGGCACCACCAACGATAAATAAAATATTGGTTGTATCAACTTGAATAAATTCTTGTTGCGGATGCTTTCGACCGCCCTGGGGTGGTACGTTCGCGATTGTACCCTCAAGAATTTTCAAGAGCGCTTGCTGCACCCCTTCACCAGAAACATCCCGGGTAATTGAAACATTTTCAGATTTTTTGGCTATTTTATCGATTTCATCAATATAGATGATTCCTTTTTGTGCTTTATCAACGTCATAATCAGCATTCTGCAAAAGTTTCAATAAAATGTTCTCAACATCTTCACCAACGTAACCAGCTTCAGTTAAGGTCGTTGCATCGGCAATCGCAAAAGGAACATTTAAGATTTTAGCCAATGTTTGCGCCAAGAAAGTTTTACCAGAACCAGTTGGTCCAATAAGCGAAATGTTACTCTTTTGTAGTTCAGTATCGCCTTCTTCGGCAACTTCCATTTGATTAACTCGCTTGTAGTGATTATAAACAGCAACTGCTAAGGCTTTTTTTGCTTCATTTTGACCAATAACGTATTGATTTAAAATAGATAAAATTTCAACTGGTTTTGGAACCTCAAGTAGATCACTGTACGCCTCATCCTGAAATTCCTCATCAATAATTTCTTTACATAAATCAATACACTCGTTACAAATATAGACACCTGGACCTGCTACAATTTTTTTAACTTGGTCTTGTGATTTTCCACAAAAAGAACAATTAACAGGGCCTTCGGTTTCTGTATTATCAAACACATTTATCAACCCCTATTCGTTTCTATTTATATTTTAGCGCAACATTCACGAATTAAATTATTCGCTGAACACTGATAAACTTTAGCATAATCTGAGCCAAGGGTAAAGAAAATAGCTTACTTAGAATTTTCCTTTGCTTGGATCGCCTAAATATCTTCGACCTTGATTGCTACTGCCGGCCTAAGAATATTACTGTTAATAAAAAGCGGGGCAAGCCCCGCTTTAAACTAAAACTTATTTATCTGCTTTTTCATCATCAACTGGTGCCTTAACATCTTTTGATTCCTTAGCAGAATCAGTAATCAATTCGATTGCCTGTTTAACCGCAATATCGTGTTTTAGCATATCATCAGTTAAAGAACTACGAACTTGTTTTTCTTCCATACTGTATTCACTGGCCAAATCTTTAATTTCATCGTTAATTTGATCTTCGGTTGGTTCAATCTTTTCAGCCGCAACAACTGCCTCAAGAACAAGATTAGTTTTAACCCGTGTTTCGGCATCTGAACTAAATTGTTTCTTTAAGTCGTCTTCAGAAGTTCCTGTCAACTGATAATACATCTTAGGGTCAATGCCCTGACGTTGCATATTGCCAAGATACTGGTCCATCTGGCGTTGAACTTCTTCGTTAACCATTGCTTCAGGAACATCCTGAATTTCAGAATTATCAACTGCCTGCTTAATAGCAGCATCCTGAATGGCCTCAGTAGCAGAATCATCCTTCTTTTCTTGTAAATCCTTTTTAATTTTAGCCTTTAATTCATCTAAAGTATCAACGTCTTCGTCAACATCCTTAGCGAATTCATCATCAAGTGCAGGTAATTCCTTTGCCTTAACTTCATGAAGTTTAGTTGCAAAAATTGCATCCTTGCCGGCAAGATCCTTTGCTTGATAATCTTCAGGGAAAGTAACTTTAACGTTGACGTCTTCGCCAGCCTTATGACCAACTAATTGATCTTCGAAACCAGGGATGAATGAGTTAGAACCTAATTCTAACGAATAGTTATCGGCTGAACCACCGTCAAATGCTTCGCCATCAACAGTCCCTTTATAATCAATAACAACCGTATCACCTGATTCAGCTGGCTTATCTTCTTTTAAGACTAATTCAGCTTGTTGTTGTTGCTTACTTTCAAGATCCTTTTCAACATCATCATCGGTTACTGTCCGGTCCTGTTCTGGAACAGCTAAACCTTTGTAGTTGCCTAAAGTAACTTCTGGTTTGACAGTTACCTGAGCAGTAATTACCCAAGGCTTGCCTGCATCCATACTCTTAACGTCAACTTTTGGTTGATCAACAGGTTCGATTTTTGCTTCATCAACGGCCTGTTGATAAACATCAGGTAGTAAGATGTTTAAAGCATCTTCATATAAAGCTGCTTCACCATACATATGATTAAAGACTTGGCGTGATACCTTGCCTTTACGAAAACCAGGTACGTTTAAATTTTTCTTAACGCGATCAAATGCTTTGTTTAGACCTTCGTTAATTTTTTCTTGATCAATTTCAAAAGTTAATTCGCCAGTAGTGGCGTCCTTTTTTTCCCATTTTGCTGCCATTAGTTTTCCTCCGAAATTCTTATTTTAACAATTAGCTATCAATTGCATACTCTATGATTTTAACGTAATTCACCAGTCTTGTAAATCATTCTAACCAAAAAAGCACCGTTTTATCGCTAATTTACTTATTTTTTGATAAAAAAAAGACACGGAAAAAATTTCCGTGCCAAAAATTTAAAATCTATTCGTCGATTTCAGTTACGACACCGGCACCAACAGTACGTCCGCCTTCACGAACAGTAAACTTAGTCCCTTTTTCAACTGCAACTGGTGCAATTAAATCAACTGAGAATTCAACGTTATCGCCAGGCATAACCATCTCAACGTTTTCTGGCAAAGTAATAACACCAGTAACATCAGTTGTATGGAAATAGAACTGAGGACGATAGTTTGAGAAGAATGGTGTATGACGACCGCCTTCTTCTTTGCTTAAGATATAAGCTTGGCCCTTAAATTTATCATGAACCTTGATTGAACCTGGTTTAGCTAATACTTGACCACGGACAACTTGTTCACGGTTAACACCACGAAGCAAGACACCAACGTTATCGCCAGCTTCACCATAATCCAATGTCTTACGGAACATTTCAAGTCCTGTAACAGTAGATTTAAGAACTTCTGGTTCTAAGCCAAGAATTTCAACTTCATCGCCAACTTTAACCATACCACGATCAATACGACCAGAAGCAACTGTACCACGACCAGTGATCGTAAATACATCTTCAACGGGCATCAAGAATGGTAATTCATTGTTACGTTCTGGAGTTGGGATGTAGTCATCGACAGCATCCAATAATTCCATAATGTGTGCTTCTTCGTCTTTGTCGCCTTCAAGAGCCTTCAAAGCAGAACCACGGATAAATGGAATATCATCACCAGGATAATCGTATTCTGATAATAATTCACGTGTTTCCATTTCAACTAAGTCAGTTAATTCTGGATCATCAACTAAATCAGTCTTGTTTAAGAAAACAACGATGTATTCAACACCAACCTGACGAGCAAGTAAAATATGTTCACGTGTCTGAGGCATAGGACCATCTGTTGCAGCAACAACTAAGATGGCACCATCCATTTGAGCGGCACCAGTGATCATGTTCTTGATGTAATCAGCATGTCCTGGAGCATCAATATGAGCATAATGACGTTTTTCAGTTTCGTATTCAACGTGTGCAGTGTTGATAGTAATACCACGTTCACGTTCTTCGGGAGCTGAATCAATTGTTGCGTAATCTTCGGCTTTAGCTAAGCCCTTAGCAGCTAATACCTTTGTAATTGCTGCCGTTAAAGTTGTTTTCCCGTGATCAATATGGCCGATCGTACCAATATTAACATGGGGTTTTGTTCGTTCATAATGTTCTTTTGCCATTAAATGAAACCTCCTGTATTTTTCGCAAGAATAATCCAGCAATTAGACAAAGCTAATGCCAGCAATCCTTTACTAGTTATTATACAACTTCCCTAGCTAAAAGCCAAGCACAGTACCTGTTCTCAACCAAGGAAGAATCCATTTAGATATTATATAGACTTCTGTGAACTTTGTAAATAGCTTTGCCCAAATATTTAACCATTTTTCAAAAAAATGTTTAAAACCTATAAGGTTAAAATGTTAGTTGTTTCTCTAAGCTTCTCCTGCCATTGCTGGATCTGGGTTAGATTTTCACTATCAATTTGTTTCTTATTCAATTTATCTGTTGTGTAAAAATCCAAATAAACAGCTAACCACAAAGTTGGATCCTTAACCACTTTATCAGCAAACGGGTAAAGATAAGCCGCATGCAAATTAATTTCTTCAGTTAGGTTTTGGTAGACAATTGGATCATCATTACCAACTTTTTCTGCCAATAATTGCTTCAAAGTGATAATACTTTTATATTCCATAATGGGTAATAGGCGCTCAGGTATAACTTGATATTCTTTATTATCTAACCAAAGCAAGGATACTTCATCACTAACCCGCATTTTTTGAAGATCCGCAAGAACGTTCGCCTTTAATAACGGGTGAACAAATGGATTCCGTAAAAGCCACTTAGCCGTCACTGTAAATTCTTCTTTCGGTAATTGGTTTGCCTGTTTCAAAAGGTCCATTTGTTCATAAATGGAACGATCGCTTAAATTATATAACGCCTTTTGTAGCTCCTTTAAGTGTGCAGCTTCCTCGTGGCGGTACTTGTTTTCAGCGCCTTTGATATGCTTTTGGGTTTCCATCCAAAAATGAATGTCGGCCGCCTTTGCTTTTGCCAAATGTTGATCACAAATTTGTGTTGCCTTTACAAAATCATGTGCTGTTAACAAAAGTGAAATATAAAACGAAATTAAACTCAATGATGCCTGATAATCATTCTCATACTCACCGGCAACTTGACGGGCCACCAAGTATTGGCCTGATTCCATTAATGCTGTTGCCAATAACAAATTAGTATTAAAGTCTTGTTTGGTTTGGTAGGCAGCAGAAAAATTATCTGCCGCTACTTTCCAATCTTCTTTCTTGGCCGCTGCCTTTCCAAGCATGATAAAACGATCAAAATTTTTTGGAAAGGGAATTTGCTCACCCACTAAATCACGTCTCCTTTGCAGCTTTAAAATTAATTTTATTTTAACGACTAAACCTTTATTTCTCAAATACTTGCGTATATTGAAATTTTTACTTTTTTAGAAAAAAAGGAAGCCAGGCAATGGCCTAACTTCCTCAATCCGCAATACTAATTAACTATGCCGTCGATTCTGATTAACTTCCATGATAACTGGTAAGATAACCGGACGCCGTTTAGTTTGCTCAAATAGGTACCCACTTAAACCTTCACGAATATCTTGTTTTAAGTGGCCCCAATCAAATTCTTTATTATCCAAATTATTTTGAACTGTTTTGGTCACAATATCAGCACTCTCATGCATCAAATCACGACTAGCCTTAACGTAAACAAAACCGCGGGTCGTAATTTTTGGCCGTGAAACGATCATCCGCTTTTTGCGATTGATTGTGACAACGGCAATAAAAATACCATCCTCAGATAAAACTTTTCGATCACGTAATACAATATTACCAATATCACCGACACCAATGCCATCAATCATGGTATTGCCAACCTCAACCTGGTTGGCCATGCGCATCCGCTTATTTTGGTACTCCAAAACGTCACCTTTACCAGTGATAAAGATGTTTTCGTAAGAGATTCCCGTTTCGTGTGCAATATCAGCGTGTGCAGCCAATAAACGGTATTCCCCCTGAACTGGAATAAAGTATTGTGGCTTGGTTAAATTAATCATCAGTTGCAAATCGTTCTTATTCCCGTGCCCAGAAGCATGAATATCATCGCCAACGGCCTTAACTTCGCCACCAGCTCGATAGATCATATCTTTTGTTTTAGCAACCGTTGTTTCCATAGCGTGCGATGGTGTTGTCGTAATAAAGACAAGATCGCCTTCTTTAATGCTAATCAAACGGTGACGACTTGTTGCCATCCGCTGCAAAGCCTTAATCGGTTCACCCATCTTACCAGTCTCTAAAATAACCGTCTCTTCAGGTGCTAACGTTTTGAGATCTTTAGTTGCAACTAAAATATCTTCACTAGGCAAAGTTAGCCGATTTAAACGCATTGCTGTTCGAACAATCTTTTCAAGGTCGCGGCCAGTTAAAACAACTTTTCGTCCGGAACGATAAGCAGCATCAATAACTTGTTGCACCCGCGCAATATTTGACGCAACCGATGCAACAATAATTCGGCCCTCATGATATTTAAAGGTATCCAAAATGTAGGCAGCAATTGCCCGCTCACTGGCCATCGTATACGGTGATTCTGCATTGGCCGAATCACTAATCAACGCTAAGACACCCTTTTGACCGATTTCTGCTAAACGCGCAAAATCAGTTTGGTATTCTGGCGTTGCGGATTGATCAAACTTAAAATCACCGGTATAAACAATTTGTCCAGCATCAGTCTTCAAAACAATTCCTAATGAATCGGGAATTGAATGGGTTGTCTTAAAGAAGGAAACTGTTGCGTGATTAAAATCAATCTCAGTGTCCTTATTAATGACGTGAAAATCCTTAAACTTTTTAGATGCCGTGTAACCATTTACGCTTAATTTAGCTAGTGCAATCGTCAATTCTGAACCAAAAACCGGGACATCAAATTTACTAACGAAATAAGGCAAGGCCCCAATAGCATCAGCATGACCATGCGTTAAAAATACGCCAACAACGCGATCAATATTTTCCTCCAAGTAAGTGAAATCAGGAATCACAATATCAATACCTAACAATTCATTTTCCGGGTACATTAAACCACAATCTAAAATATAAATTTCATCATCCACTTCAACAACGTACATGTTTTTTCCATTTTCACGAACGCCGCCTAATGGCATTATTTTAATTCGACTACTCACTTAATTCACCTCTTTTTCTTAAAGATCAAGAATATTTAATAATAACTCTGTTTCTGCCTTTGTTGGCATCAATAACGGTAAACGAACCCCACCAACCGGAATACCAATTTGTTTTAACGCGGCCTTCACCGGTCCTGGAGACGGTTGTGCGAAAAGTTGTTTACCCTTTGGTGTTAATTGCCGCATAATTTCCGCGGCCGCGGCCACTTTATTCTCGTCAATTAATTGATACATTTTTTTAATCTGTTGACCAAATAAATGGCTGCTAACAGAAATAACCCCCTGCGCACCAATTGTTTTCGCAGCAAAAGCATCTTCATCTTCACCTGTGAAGACAGCAAAATCATTTTCCTTTGTACCTTCGACAATTTGCCCTAAATTAGTTGCACCTGTGCAGTCTTTTATTCCAATAATATTTGGTAATAAAGATAACTGAATGGCAGTTTTAACTAACATTGTCACGCCGGTCCGACCAGGTATATTATAAATTATAATTGGTAATCCAGCCTGTTCGCTCACCAGTTTATAATGTGCATACATACCACGCTGATCTGGCTTATTGTAATAAGGTACAACGATTAACGCAGCGGCAATACCTTGAATTTTAGCAACTTGCTGTGTAAATTCAATGGTTTGCGCCGTATTGTTGGAACCAGTATTCGCAATAATTGGTACACGCCCACCAACTAACTTAACTGTCTCTTCAAATAAATTAAGTTTTTCTGAAGCTGATAAGGTTGGACCTTCGCCAGTCGTCCCACCAACTAAAATAGTTTCCGTACCAGTCGCCAATAGGTGGTCAATCAGCGTTGCTAAGCGTTCATAACTGACTTGGCCATAATCATCAAAGGGTGTCACCATTGCTGTGACTAATGAAACATTATTTAAGAAACTCATGAAGCCCCTCCTGTATTAAATTCATTCAAAAACTCATCCGTACCCTTAAATAAAAGCTAATACAAACATTGGCTAATTAACTGATTAAGGTTTCTGCTTTATTTTATGATACCACAAAAAAATAGGCTTTAACATATAACTGTAAAAAGCCAAAAAATGACCGTAAAAAAAAGACGTGATTCAAAAGAATCATGTCTTTTAACGTTATTAACGACGTAAACCTAAGCGTTGAATAAGGTCACGGTAACGTTTAATATCAGTCTTGCGTAAGTAAGCAAGTAAGTTACGACGATGACCAATTTTTTTCATTAAGCCACGATATGAATGATAATCCTTCTTATGAACACGAATATGTTCATTTAAAAGGTTAATCTCTTCCGTTAATACTGCAACTTGTACTTCAGTTGAACCAGTATCTCCATCTTGACGTGCAAAGTCTTTAATGACTTCATTTTTACGTTCTTTAGAAATTGCCAAAATATTTCACACCCTTCCACTATCTTAAAGTGCCTGTGACTGAGTAAAACGTTGGTGATTCGCTAAACCAAGTGACAGGTTCGTGCTTAAGCACAACTATTACTTTACGTGATTCTTTTATAAATTGCAAGACCTATCTAATAATAAGTCAGACGTACAGACTATCAAGAAAAATAGCTTTACAAGTTTTTATTGCAATGTTTCTAGGTCTTCTGTATAATAAACAACGTTGAAAACAAATAGCAATTTATTTAATTTGCTTAACTTGGAGGTGAAATTCAATGCCTAACTTAAAATCCGCAATCAAACGTGCTCGTAATAACGAAAAAGCCAATGCACATAATGTTTCACAAATCAGTGCAATGCGTTCAACTGTTAAACAATTTGAAAAAGCACAAGCTGCTGGTGGCGCTGATAACTCAGAAGAATTATACCGCGCTGCTGTTCGCTCAATCGACATGGCCAAATCAAAAGGCCTTGTTCACGCAAACAAAGCTGCCCGAGATAAATCACGCTTATCCAAATTATTGGCTAAATAAGTTTATTTCAAAAAAAGAGTGTTAAGGCAAATGCCTTAACACTCTTTTTTTCGTTCCACAATATTGAAAACTAAGCACATTCAACTAACAATGGCCTTATCAACGAACTGCATGACAAATAATTGGAAAAGTAATTCTGGTTTTTCTTGCGTTGACTTCATTTTATATTCCATGTCCACTAGACCTAAATAGGCCGCGCGTAATGCTTCCTGCTGAAAATGACGCGCCTGACCAATTGCTAACTTTACTCGGTACGGATGAACTTTTAAAACTTGGGCTAAACTTCCTTGGCTATAACCATTTTTTTGTAAAATCTTAATTTGTAGTAATAAACGAAATTGCCCTAACAAAATGGCGTTAATTTTGAGTGGTTCTTCTTTTTGCAATAATAAATCGCTATAAAGCTGGACGGCCTGGGCTACATTTTGCGCCATCACAGCATCTACCAATAAAAAAACATTTTGCTCTAGGCTCTGGGCGACTAATTGATCTACTGCTTTTTGTGAAATTTCATGATCTTCCAGCGCATAAAGTCGCAACTTAGGCAATTCATCCATCATAATCGATAAATTAGCCTCCGTTCGTTGTAAAAACAATGCCATTGCTTGTGGTGCCATCGTTAACTGCTGGCGCTTTAAATAATCAGTTACATAACTTTGCGCACGTTGTTGAGTCAATGGCTTAACATCAACTTGCTGGGCAACTCGCTTTAATTGTTTGGTTACTTTTTTTCGTTCATCTAATTTGGCGTATGGCGCAAAAATAACTAACTGGGTCGAATCAAGTGGGTTTCCTAGGTAAGTTAAAAGACTGGCAACATCATGTTCTACCTTCGATTTTTTTGCTTCTGCAGTCAAAAAAATACTATTTTCAACAAATACTACCCGCCGCTCACCAAAAAACGGCGCCGACATAGCATCATTTAGCGCAACTGCTAAAGGGGTCACCGTCATATCATAAGCACCAAAATTCATTGTTAACTCTTCCTCCGATAATAATTGGCGGAAGGCTTTTTTTACTTGTGCAACTAAATAAGCTTCTTGACCCTGAACTAAATAGACTGGGGCAATTTCTCCATGTTTTAATTGTTTCTGTAACGCTGCTACATCCATATCATTACTCCTTGTGTCGAAAAGTTTGCCACCCGTCAGTTGATGACCAGAGCAACATTCCATTTTCGGCCGTATTATAAAATGGTATCTGTAAATCCTGATAGCGTTGAATGACATCTGAATGGGGATGACCATATCGATTATTCCGACCAGAAGAGATCAAAATACGCTCCGGTTGAACGGTTTCTAAAAATGTTTGTGCTGAAGCAGTTCGACTGCCGTGATGGCCGGCCTTTAAAAAATCCGCCTTTAACCGTTGCCGCTCACAAAGAGTAACTTCATTGGCCGCATCCAGATCTCCTGTAAACAACCACGTCTTACCCCCAATTTGACCATAGAGAACTAAGGAGTCTTCATTAGTCCCCAGGCCTGGCCTCTCAGGGTGTAATACCTGTAACTCTTCCTGCGGTGTTACTTGGATTTTTGCTCCTGTCTGTAGTGGACGCCACCTAATTTGTTGTCGGTAAGGCCAGATTCGATGCCGAAACTGGGGATTATTCTCCATTCCAGCTGGAAAAGCAACTTCTTTAACGGTCATTTCTTCTAATAAAACGGCCAAATCACCAATATGATCAGCATCTTGATGACTGAGACAAATTCGATCAATTCTTTTTATTCCCCGACTTTTCAAGTAATTGATTGTTACTCGCTCTGCCCGGGCGCTTCGCTTCTGCTTACGCCACTCAGCTTGATTAAACGTTAATCGTCCTCCTGTATCAATTAATGTTATCCGTTTATGTAGCCGACTTTCGATTAAAATACTATCACCTTGACCAATATCAAAAAAGATAACCCGGTCGACTAATGGATAATGAATTAGTAAAAAGATGGTCAAATAGATACTACCTAAAAAAAGTCCCATTGAAATACGATATTTTTTAGATACAGTTAACATGATTGCGGTCAAAATAAGTAGGATCAGGGTTATTGTTCCAGTCAAACGACCAAAAACGATCATCCATTGCGGCCTTGCCAAGTAAAGAAGACTCGTTTGAAAAGCGGCTAATCCCCAATTAATTAACCAACTGAACCCTGGTAGAAATGAAAAACACCCTGCCCCAATTAGCGTTAACGGTAAAACGGCGTAAGAAAATAACGGCATTACCAATAAATTAAGTAAAACCAGTAAATAGTGCCATTCATAAACGTGATGTAGTAAAATTGGCAAGCTAAACAGATTTAACCATAACGTTTTAAAAACAGCATTTTTATCTCGTAAAAATAATAATAAAAATGATAATAAATAAGATAATTGACCGCCAAGTCCCAAGAGAACGTACGGTTGAACTGCAAAATTAAATAATAAAACCCAACCAAAACAATCTAACGCCGAGATTTGAAAACTAAAACGCCGATTTAAAACACGTAACCAGCATAAGCTAACCGCACGAATTAAACTAACGCTGGAACCCGCAAAAATAACGTAGGCTGGCAATAGCAGTAACAACAACCAATCACGAGTTTCTTTCGTTAAATGTAATCGCAATAACAATTGGGAAAATAGTCCAACAAAGTAAAAAACGTGTAGGCCGGATAGACTAAACAAATGAATCAATCCTAAACGCTTAAATTGTTGTGCAGTATCCTGAAATGAATTAGTTTGAATACCCAAAACTAAACATTTGAAATACTGCCTAAGTAACGGTGGGTAATGATCAGCTCGACAACTCAGCACTTGGCGAGCATGATGTAACCAACCAACTAGCGACCACTTTTGGGCCTCAATTTGCCTAATTTGTTCAATCTGTACAATGTAATTAATGCGGCGTTGTTGCTTTAAGTAAGTTGCATAATCAAATTCATTTTGATTAGTTGCGTGTTCAGGACGACTACAGGTCCCACTAACTTGTAAAATAACTGGGTGTGTCAGGTGTTGAAAATAGGCCTGTTCCGCTTTTGTCTGTAAATAATAAACGGCTAAAACACGTGTCTTATCGGCTAATTTTCCTTCAAATTGAAGTGAATCACCGTTTAGCTTGAAGGCATCTGGCCAAACTAATATTCGTTGATAATTTATCGGCCTTTTTACTGGTCGTTGTTTTTCGACCCCCAAAAATGAACCTACAAAACAACAAACTATAACTGTACCTAAGATTAATTTAGGTTGTCGTGTCCAGATCAACCTCACAATAGCAACAACCAGAAATAACCAACTCATCAGATTACCAATAAAAACAACAAAGCTAAGGGCTACAACAATTAACGCGACAAAAATCACTCTATCTTTCATCGCGTTGAATAACTACTCTAAATTCAGATTAAATAAATCTTTTAGGTTAAATTGGTTAAAGTAATCTGGATTTAATTTAACTTGATCCAACGTAACTCCTGACTTTTTAATCAATTTTAACGCATAATCATCATCGCGGTAATCTTTCAAATAATGAATTGTTTTAATACCGGCCTGAATTAACATTTTCGTACACTGCAAACAAGGAAAATGAGTCACATAAATCTCCGCACCAGTCGTTGCAACTCCGAATTTAGCGCATTGCAAAATGGCGTTCATCTCAGCATGAATCGTCCGTAAACAATGGCCGTCAACTAAGTAACAACCAACATCAATACAATGATCATCCCCAGAAACGGAACCATTATACCCTCCGGCAATTACACGCTGATCACGAACTATCGCCGCCCCAACAGTCGCTCTTGGACAGGTACTACGTAGTGATAATAAAACAGCCTGGAGCATAAAGTATTGATCCCACGGTAAACGCTGTGTTTTTATTTTTTCCATAATACCTCAACTTCCTTAAATCATTTGCCTATCAGTATAACAGACTTTAAATCAGGTAAAAAGTTAGACTGTAATGCTGTCCTTTAAACTTTCAAAGGTCTTTTCACCAATTCCCGAAACCTTCTTTAAATCTTCAATCTGTTTAAACCCACCTTGTTCAGTACGAAAATTAATAATTAATTCGGCCTTCTTCTGCCCAATTCCAGTTAATTGTTGTAATTCCTCTGCCGTTGCTGTATTCAAATTAGTTTGACCGGTTGCTTGCTGCCCGTCAGCCGAGCTAGTTGTTGCAATAATACTGCCACTTTCGGCCGGTGTTGGCTGCTGTTCCGCCAGACCTAATTCTGCTGGGACCTCTTCTCCAACTTTAGGGATAAAAATAATTTGTTGATCACTTACCTGTTGAGCAAGATTTACCTGTTTTTGATCGGCATCCTCGGCCAATCCCCCGGCCTTACGAATAACATCAAATAAACGAGTATTGTCAGTCACCACATAAATGCCTGGTTTTTTTACTGCTCCTTTAACATCAACGAAACCTTTTTGTACCGTTTGACCAGTTTGTTGTGCCTCAGTCGCTGTGTTCTGATATTGTGCACTGGTCGAGCTATTTTGAATAACACTTGAGTTTGAAAAAACAGCTTCATTTTTAGTAACTGGCCGTTGAAACATCGCCTGATAACCAACGATACCTATAATTACAAGCAACAGACCAATCACACCGCAATACCAATAACGTTTAATCAGGCTCAACCAATCAGTAGACATTCCTCATTCCTCCTTTCGCCACATTAATAAAATCCGCAAAAAAAGCCAACCAATACTTTTGAAAAGTTACTAACTTTAAAATTAGTAACCATTCAGTATCAGTTGGCGCTTATTAATTATTATTTGGCCAAATAATTTACTGCGTCAGTAAAATTCTTAACTGGCACAATCTTCATATGACTATGAATCTTTTTAGCCGCCTTTTTAGCAACCTGATAGTTATTTTGATAGCCTGGATCAGCTTTCTTCATCGCGGCCGTAGCCGGAATATCTGGTGCAAAGAAAATTGTTGCTCCTTCATGATTGGCAGCCACAACCTTTTTATCGATCCCACCGATTGGTCCAACGGCTCCATTGGAAGCCATCGTGCCTGTTCCAGCTATTTTACGTCCTTTACGTAGGTGTCCACCTGTTAGCTGGTCATAAATGGCCGTTGTGAACATTAGCCCTGCAGAAGGACCTCCGATATCACTAACGGTTACCTTAACCGGTGTTTTTGTTTTAATCGTTGAATGATCCACTAGGGTAATACCCAAACCGGATCGCTTTGTATTTGGTAAATGAATTAAACTCTGCGTCGTTTTCTTGGTCTGACCTTTATGCTGATAAGTGATAGTTACTTTTGTACCGACTGGCTTATCCTTGACGTAATTAATAAATGCCGTAGAACTTTTGAAATGATGACCGTCAATCATTGTTACAGTATCACCAATCGCCAGTTTTCCGTTAAACTGTGATCGCTTCATCAACGACATCACATAAATACCCAGATACTTCCGCTGGTAACTACGCCCGGCCTTTTTATAGGCAACCTGAATCGCATCGTTAATTGCTGATTGCATTTCGTAAGTTTGTAGTTTTAAACGTTTCACTGCTATCATTACCCATCAGGTCATCTTTGCTGATTGTCTCTGAAAACGGCTGAGTCTTACTCCACAAATACGTTATTGGCCGTGCTTGCTGTAAGGCCACTGTTGTTAGCATATATTTGCCGGCCCGTTGATCTTTTTTGTGGTCAACCCTAACAAAATTACTCAAGTTCTCTGCTGTTCCTGGCGTCTCCAGATAAAAGGGTAACGGTAAAAACAAACCAATGATAAGGACTAAAACACCAACTAAAACTAGCCATTTAGACCAGCGTTTCTTCATAGTTAGCCTTCTTCCGCCTTATATTTCTTTCTTAACTCACACGCAACTGCCGGTGGTACCAAATCTTCAATATTACCACCAAACTTAGCAACTTCTTTAATTAAACTAGATGAGAGAAAGGCGTACTTCTTTGCTGCCAATAAGAAGACGGTCTCAATCTGCGGCGCTTGGATTTTATTCATCGCCGCAATATCTTCTTCATATTCGAAATCACGAACGTTTCGAATGCCACGTAATATAAATTGTGCCCCTAGTTTTTCGGCAAAACGGACAGTTAATTTGGCATCTTGGGCAACAACGCTAACGTTGGGTAGTTCAGCAACTGCTGTCCTAATCAAAGTTAATTTTTCATCATTAGTAAATAACGGTTGTTTGGAAGTGTTAGTCATAACGGCGATAATTAATTTATCAAATAAATGGCTCGCCCGCCTAACCGTTTCTAAATGTCCGTTAGTAAACGGATCAAAGCTCCCGGGAAAAATCGCAATTCGCTGTGTCATACTTCTGCCGCCTCCTGATAATGGTATAGCGTAACAGCAGTTAAGCCGTACGTTTGGCGTCGTGTTTGCTTAAAATTAGCTAAATTTTCTGGTAAAACAATCGTACTATCCGTTTCGCAAACAATCACGGCCTCATTTTCAATTAAACCCAGCTCGGCCATTTCGCGTAAATCAGAAGTGATTTGTTGTTTTGCGTACGGTGGATCTAACAAAATTAAATTAAATTTACAGTGTTGACCCGCCAATTTTTGCAGGGCATTCTGGGCACTCATTTTCAAAACAGTAAATTGTTTTTCGGCCTTAGTTAGTTCAATATTTTCGTGAATAACCTTAATTGCCGCAAATTGGCGATCGACTAAAGTCGCGCTAGCCATCCCCCGGGAAACAGCCTCAATACCCAGTGCACCGCTGCCAGAAAATAAGTCTAAACAATTGCCACCGGCAAAGTAAGGCCCAATCATATTGAAGATTGATTCCTTTACTTTATCCGTTGTTGGCCGTGTAGCACGACCGGGTACTGCTTTTAATTTTCGACCACCAAAATTGCCAGAAATAATTCGCATTAACTAATATCCTCTTTTAAATCTTATTTTCTTTACGTAAATCTTGTGTTGTCAGTAAAACCCGGGTTTCATTTGTTTCTCGATTAGAAGTCTCGAAATCATCCAATTTACCCACCCGATCACCAAAATTCATATCTAATTCTGGTCGGTGGGAAACTTCTGCCCGTTTAACAAAATGTAGCTTTTTTAACTGCTGCAAAGTCTGTTCTGCTATGGCCTGATCAACATATAAATAAACGTACTTCATTTTTCGTGAACTGTAGTAAATAATACCAAAACGACGTAATTGCTTAATCTGTTTCATACTGTATAACCAAACCACAATTCCTTGGCGTGGCGTTACTTCAAATGCCATAATGTCATCCTTTCACTTGGCAATGCTTTCCTGGACGACCAGTGGTAAAAAATGGATTACCAGTCGCCACCTTAACGTCCTTGGAAACACTATTTGCAATTGCAAGTCCAATTTCGTCCAAAATAGTTTGCAAATCCATTTCTGAACGCCGAAAATGTGCTACAGTTGGATCCAAATCAACTTGCCGCTTGGCGTGACGAGCCGTACGACGAAGCTTTTTAAAATCAGGCGCGTAAGACCCATAATCCTTAATTAGGTCAAATTTTTCACTTGCTTCCCGAAAACCTTGAATCTTTTTTTCTGCCGCTGTATCTACCGCCAAGTTGGCTTTAGCGGCCAAATAAGTTTTATAAACGTCACTTTGCTTTAACGAAGCGGCCAACGTATCAACTTGATCCGTAACTTCTAGTAAATTTTCAGTAATTATCAATTTTTAAACCCCAGTCATCATTCCGGTTTTAATTCTAACAATAAATCGTTGGTATCAACCCGGTCACCCTCTTGAACGTAAAGATGACTGATACGACCAGTAAATGGCGCCTGAATCGTTGTTTCCATCTTCATGGCCTCTGTAACCAACAACGGATCACCTTGTTGGACAACCTGATCCGTTTCAACCAAGACGTTTAAAACAGTCCCTGTCATTGAAGCACCAATTTGTTCTTGATTTGTTGGTTCTGCCTTCTGACTGACGACATCAGACTGTTTAGCGTTTTTATCCTTAACGACAACTTCGCTTCGTTGACCGTTAACCGTAAAGTAAAGTGTTCGGTTGCCTTCAATATCAGGTTCGCCAACCTCATTTAAGATTAAAATTAAAATTTTACCTGGCCGTAATTGTACCTCGACCCGTTCGCCTAATCGCATTCCTTGGAAGAAGGTCGGCGTATCTAGCATTGAAACATTCCCGTACTCAGACTCACGACGTGTATAGTCTAAAAAGACATCTGGATATAAAATATAACTTAAAACATCCTCTTGCGTTGGTTCAGAATTCATCTTAGTGGTCAGTTCTTGCTTAACCGCCGCAAAGTCAACTGGCTTTGCTAAACTCCCCGGTCTCACGGTTAAAGGTTTCTTTCCCTTTAAAATAATCTGCTGTAATTTTTCTGGGAACCCACCAACTGGCTGGCCTAAATCACCCATGAAGAAATTAATAACCGAATCAGGGAAATCAATTGTTGCACCATCGTGGTAGACATCCTCTTCCGTTAAATCGTGTTGGACCATAAATAAGGCCATATCACCAACTACCTTTGAAGACGGCGTTACTTTAACAATGTCACCAAACATGCTGTTAACTGTCGCGTACATTAATTTAACTTCTTCCCACCGATTACCTAGCCCCATTGCGTGGGCTTGCTGCCGTAAATTGGAGTATTGGCCACCTGGCATTTGCGCGGAATAGTTATCTGGTAAAGGTGCATTTAAACCATTAGCAAAATCATCATAGAACGGGCGAATACCTTCAAAGTAGTGATTTAACCGTTCTGTTGCTTTAACATCCAATTGAGGTTGGCGTACATTACCATCTAACGCATAATAAAGGCTTTGCATACTTGGCTGACTTGTTGTTCCAGACAACGCACTTTGCGCCACATCAACAACGTCAACTCCTGCAGCAATCGCACGTTGATAGGTCATAACCCCATTACCAGTTGTATCATGTGTGTGCAAATGAATTGGTAAATCAACCTTATCCTTTAAAGAACTAACCAATTCATAGGCAGCTTCAGGCTTTAATAGACCAGCCATATCTTTAATTCCAATGATCGTTGCGCCAGCGGCCTGAAGTTCTTTAGCCAAATCTAAGTAGTACTTCAAATTATATTTTTGCTTATCTGGATCAAGAATATCACCGGTATAACAAATGGCAGCCTCGGCAATCTTATTATTATCACGAACAGCCTGGATGCTCTTTTCAAGCTGGGGCACCCAATTTAAACTATCAAAAATTCGGAAAACATCAATTCCATCAGTTGCGGCCTGTTTAATGAACGCAACCAACATATTATCCGGATAGTTTTTGTACCCAACAGCATTACTACCACGGAACAACATTTGTAATAACGTATGGGGCATTTTTTGCCGCAATAACTTTAAACGTGTCCAAGGATCTTCGACTAAAAAGCGATAGGCAACATCAAACGTTGCACCACCCCACATCTCATAAGAAAATAGATTGGGCATTGCCCGTTGCATTGAATCAGCAATCTTAACCATATCGTGGGTTCGCATCCGCGTTGCAAAAAGACTTTGGTGGGCATCGCGTAACGTTGTATCGGTTAATAAAACCTCAGACTGTTGGTTCAACCAATCATTAACTGCTAGTGGTCCCTTGGCATCCAATATCGTCTTGGCTGTAACTAGCTTCTTAGGGAAAGGCTTAAATTGTTCCCGGTAATGGCCTTCGGGATAATATTTCTTCTCGTGACTTTCCACATCGTCATAGCCATTAACCGTAATATCGCCAATATATTGCATTTTTTGCGAGCTATTATCAACTCGTTTAGCAACCTGAAAAAGAGCCGGTGTGTGATCAATAAAGGTTGTTTCGGCCTCACCAGAAAGGAAAGTTGGGTGTTGAATAACATTTTCCATAAAGGCAATATTTGTTTTTACACCGCGAATTTTAAATTCATGAAGCACACGTTGCATCTTTTTTACGGCCTTTTCAAATGTATAAGCGTGGGTACAAACCTTAACTAATAATGAATCAAAGTAAGGGGTAATTACAGCACCAGCATATGCATTACCACCATCCAAGCGGACACCATTACCACCTGGAGAACGGTAAGTTTCGATGGTGCCTGTATCCGGCATAAAATTATTCAATGGATCTTCAGTTGTTACCCGACATTGTAGCGCGGCACCATGAAATTTAATGTCCTTTTGTTGCGGTAAACCGATATCCTTAAATAAATCTAAGCCCTGGGCGATTTTTAACTGCGTTTGAACAATATCAATTCCAGTAATCATCTCAGTAATAGTATGTTCGACCTGAACTCGTGGATTTACTTCAATAAAGTAAAACTGATCTTGTTCTGGCTCGAATAAAAATTCAATTGTTGCGGCGTTTTGATAGTTAACGTGTGCCATAAAACGAACCGCCGCACTCGTTACACGTTCCCGTTGTTCTGCCGTTAAAATAACACAAGGGGCAACTTCAATTACTTTTTGATTACGGCGCTGAACCGAACAATCCCGTTCAAAAAGATGGACAACATTGCCGTGTTGATCTGCCAGCACTTGAACTTCAATATGTTTGGCGGATTTAATAAAGCGCTCAACGTAAATTTCGTCACTACCAAAGGACTGCATGGACTCACTTCGGGCACGATCATAACTTTCAGATAGATCTTCAGGACGAGAAACAACACGCATTCCGCGGCCGCCACCACCCATGGCCGCCTTAATCATCAACGGATAACCATATTTATCACCGAAGGCTTGTAATTCGGATAGATCCTTAATTGGTTCATCTACACCTGGAATTGCCTGAACGTTGGCCTCTTTGGCCGCACGTTTAGCAGCCACTTTATCACCAAACATTTCTAATAACTCGGGTGTTGGTCCAACAAAAGTAATGCCTTCTTCTTGACAACGTCGGGCAAACTGTGCATTTTCCGACAAAAAGCCATAGCCAGGGTGAATTGCATCGGCCCCACTCATTTTTGCCACACGAATAATATCCTCAATGTCTAAATAAGCCGCAATTGGTTGTTTCCCCTTGCCAACAACGTAGGCCTCGTCAGCCTTAAAGCGATGAATTGAATATTCATCCTCTTTAGCATAAATTCCTACCGTTTTCAAACCTAGTTCTTGACACGCACGAATAATTCGGACCGCAATCTCCCCGCGATTTGCGATTAATACTTTTTTCATGCTCTCAGCACCTTTCTCATTTTCAAATCAATTAAATAACCAAAACTACTTGTTTTTAACTAAACTAGTTTTCTTTTCCGTTGCACTGATGTTTAGGGCAACTCCCATTGAAAGCGCCAAAACCAACATTGAGGAACCCCCATAACTGATAAACGGAAATGTGACCCCAGTTATTGGCAACATTCCGCAAACCCCGCCAAGATTAAACGACGTTTGAACAACAATCATGGTACCAATTCCAATACATAACAACGCACTAAAAGGATCCTTAGATCGAACGCCAACTAAAATAATTCTTGCTGCCAAAAAAAAGATCAAAAAGATCAGTAAGGCAACCATGACAAAACCTAGCTCCTCAGCTGTTATCGAAATAATGAAGTCAGTATTTGGTTCCGGCAAATAGCCACGTTTTTGAATACTATTGCCTAGACCAACACCAAACCAACCACCATTATTAATGGCGTAGTAAGAATTAACCAATTGTTTACCACCCTTATTGGCCAACTCAAACGGATTAATAAACGACAGAATTCGTTGGTATTGGTAATTATTTTCTAGTGATTTTATTATGTGGTGGGTTAAAAAATAAAACACCGCCCCAACACTAGTCCCTAATAGTGCAATGAGCGTTAGCCCAATTCGGTAAGATAAACCACTAGTTAAAATTAACATTATTGCAATGGATAAAAGAATAGCCATGCCGCCCATATCTGGGGAAACGAGAACCATCCACATCATAACGGCAGCAATGATAATCGGCCCAACTAACGCACGAATAACTTCGCTAAGTTGTGATTCGACCATTCTTCGTTCACGCCGACTAAGTATGTACGCAAAATACCAAATCAACACCAATTTAGCAAATTCACCAGGTTGAATATTTATTGGCCCGATGTTAATCCATGCGGCAGCTCCATTAACAGAATGGCCGAAAAAAATTAAATAACCTAACATAAGGAAAACGACAATTAACGCCAGCATAATCAAACGCCGATTTCGGAGCACCTTTAATTTCATCGCGTAAACGAACGCGGCCAATATCAGCCCAACGATGGTCCAACTAATCTGCTTAACTAAATATGATAGCGGATTTTGACCAACCAAATTGGAGCTAGCACTATAAACCATAACCACACCTACACCACAAAGTAGTAAGTAAGGGATTAAAATATAATAATCAATTAACTGTAACTTTTTTCGCACTTAAGATCCTGCTTCCTGTCATTTCTTTTGCCTTTGCTTTTCAAAGCTTTCATTATAAATCTCATTTAGCCGTTTCTCTAAGTCACGAACTAAATTGTGCCCGGTCTTTGGGTCGACCATACTCGTCCGAATAGCAAAGGTAACTTCCTTGGAGTAACCAAACATCTGTGTATCCACAACCTCTTCAAACGCTGGACACTGACTCAAGCAAAGTGAAACCTGTTGTTTACCAACAAGCCGAATAATATTCTCAGCATCATCTTCCAGTGTTTTCAGTGCGTTTTGGCGCTCAGATAAATCGGCCATTCACTATTCCCCCTTTTTAATACTTTATTATAGCATAGCAAACCAGTTAGATTGGCAGAAATCGTATGCTGCTTTTTCTAGTTTACAATAAAAATGAGGTGGGGACAAAACCAAAATTGAAGCTTTACCATTTTTAAAAATTTCACTAACTAAAAACAGGGTAATCCAAATCACTTGGACTACCCTGTTCATTATTTAATTACGCTTTTTTGGAGGCAATTTTTTTGTGCTTTGCAGTCCGTTCACGTTCACTAGTATCTAAAATTTTCTTCCGCAAACGAATACTCTTCGGTGTTACTTCACAGTATTCATCTTCGTTTAAAAATTCGATTGATTCTTCAAGTGTCATTTTGCGTGGAATCGCAATGGCAGATGAATGATCTTTACCAGAAGCACGTGTATTGGTTTGCTTTTTACCCCTAGTTACGTTAACTGAAATATCAGTTTCACGATTACTTTGACCAACAATCTGACCTTCATAAATATCAATTGCTGCACCTAGGAATAATTCACCACGACTTTCAATGCCTTCAAGGCTATAAGTGGTTGTTTTACCAGCATTGATTGAAACTAAGGCGCCATTACGCCGACCTGGTTCCCAATTCTTAATAACTGGTAAGTACTTAGCATAAGTATGGTTCATGATGCCATAACCACCAGTTTGTGATAAGAATTCAGATGAATAACCAATTAAACCACGTGAAGGTGCTAAGAAAGTTAGGCGCGTTTGGCCGTTGCCTTCACTTTCCATATTTTGCATCTCGCCTTTGCGTTGTGAAAGTGAATCAATAATCGTACCTGTATATTGTTCAGGTGTGTCAATCACAACAGATTCAAAAGGTTCGCACATTACATCGTCAACTTTACGGTAAATAACTTGTGGCCGTGATAATTGTAATTCATAACCTTCACGACGTAATGATTCAACCAAAATTGATAAATGTAATTCACCACGTCCAGATACCGTCCAAGCACTTGCTGAATCAGTATCTTCTACCCGTAATGAAACATCTGTATGCAGTTGTGTTTTTAAACGATCTTCTAATTTACGGGCGGTAACGAATTTACCTTCTTTACCCGCAAATGGGGAATCATTTGCAACAAATTGCATCTGCAATGTTGGTTCATCAATCCGTAAAATTGGTAAGGCTTCTTGATGATCGATTGGTGTAACTGTTTCACCAACGAAAATATCTTCCATCCCGGAAACGGCAATCAAATCACCGGCCTTAGCTTCGTCAATTTCAACTCGCTTTAAACCGAAGAAACCAAAAAGCTTAGTCACACGGAAATTCTTAACTGAACCATCGAGCTTCATAACTGAAACCTGATCGCCAACCTTAATTTTACCGCGGAAAACACGTCCAATACCAATTCGACCAACGTATTCATTATAATCCAACAAAGCAACTTGGAATTGTAATGGTTCATCGGAATTATCAATTGGTGCTGGAATTGTTTTAACAATTGTGTCAAATAAAGGATTCATTGTGTGCTTTTGAGCTTCTGGATCTGATTCCAAACTAGAAGTTCCGTTGATTGCACTAGCATAAACAACTGGAAATTCTAATTGGTCGTCATCGGCACCAAGTTCGATGAATAAATCAAGTACTTCATCAACAACTTCTTCAGGACGAGCACCGGGACGATCAATTTTATTAATGACAACGATTGGTGTCAAATGTTGTTCCAACGCTTTTTTAAGAACGAACCGCGTTTGTGGCATTGTTCCTTCAAAGGCATCAACAACAAGTAACACACCATCAACCATCTTCATAATTCGTTCAACTTCGCCACCGAAGTCCGCGTGTCCTGGTGTATCTAAAATATTAATTTTAGTCCCTTGATAATCAACGGCCGTATTCTTAGATAAAATTGTAATCCCACGTTCTCTTTCGATGGGATTAGTATCCATCGCCCGATCCTCCAAATTAATATGTTCATCTAAAGTATCAGACTGTTTTAACATTTCGTTGACCAATGTGGTCTTACCATGATCGACGTGGGCAATAATGGCAATATTGCGAATATCATCTCTACGATTCACTGTACTCTTCCTTTCAAAGTCAAGGTTTCAGGTAAAATTGCACTCAGCTGTTAATTATAACAGAAAATACAAGCTATGCGTGATTTTTTTCAGAAAACTCACAGCATAAAAAAACTGTGACGTTCGCCACAGTTTTGAAACTTCAGCTTCATTAATTGTTTTGAAATTCTTCAATCGTTTGTAACGCATTCTTATTCGTTACTAACACTGTTCCAGATTTTAACATATCAACCGGACTGCCGTCAATTCTCGTAACTAATAAATTCAAACTTTCTGCTAGTACTCGCCCGGCTGCCATATCCCAAGGTGCTAAATGCGAAATATAACCCACTTCATTTCCTAAAAGCACTTGTTGAAACTCGATACCCGCACTTCCAAGTATTCGCGTACCTGAACTGGCAAGCCCAATTTCCTGTACGTGATCAATGTTTCTAGCAAACATGGGCCCATTGACACCGAATAAGCCTTTGGCCAAAGGTTGTGCGTCTGGTGCAGGTAACAAATGATCATTCAGATAAACGCCCATTTGCGGACCACCAAAAATAAACCGATTATCCATAACTGCTAAAATATTACCGTAAACTGGCCTGCCATCTTCATATAACGCCAACATCATTGCAAAATTATCTCGTTGTTTAACAAAGTTAATTGTGCCATCAATTGGATCAACAAACCAAACCCGGCCGGTCATTGAAGTAACTTGATCGCCAAATCCTTCCTCACTAATAATCTGATCGGCTGGAAAAGTTGCCTGAATCTGACTAACCAGAAAACGCTCTGTCTCTTTATCCAAATTAGTGACTAAATCAGTCCGGCCTGATTTAGTTTGGATATTTAACTGTTCATTCATGTGCTGCTTAATGTTAGTGGCGGCCTCATCCATCCATTTAAGTGCTAAAGTATTAATTGCTCGAACCGCTTTTTCTTCCATTTTAAAACACCTCTACTTTAACGCCATCTTAAAGCGTTTTGTCCGTAAAGACCGCGCCAATTTCACGGCCTGATACAGCGAGTAATCTGTTGCTGCCTCAAACTCTCGGCCCAAGCGCTTTTCCTCCGCCATGGCCGGGACAACCTCTTTAAATGCTGCATAGGTTTTTAAGAATTCCGTTCGATCAGTTCCCTTTTCGTAAGCATCTTCTACTTGGCGGAAAAAATTGGTTACGCGAATAATTTCCGCCGTTGTCCACTGGTCATCAAGTGGGTATTGATAATTCTGTTTCATCTAAGCTCCTATCTGTCCCGTTTCAATTTTGGTCAAAAAATCACGGGTCGCTTGCTTAACAGCCGTCAACTCACTAGCCTCATCTTCGGCCAGTGACACCGTGGTTAGCATTCTAACACCAGCGTCACTAAGGTAAATCGGAGTACTGTAAGCAACTTGTTGTTTATCATCAAAATGGTGTAAAGCAGTAAATGTTGAAATGAGGCCATCTTCAAAAAATAGCGCCCGAATAACCAACTGTAAACTAAGCGTCTGGGTCGCCATTTGCTTGGAATCAGCAATTAGCGTCAACTGTTGTTCCAATTGCTGCATTTGATCGGTATCAAAATCAGTTGTATCACTGGCCACCAAGCTTAAAAGCGGCGATGCACCTAGGTATGCTCGACTCCAAGCAATAATTTTATGATCTGAATTACCTACCACATAGGCCCGAACATCATGGCGGCCAACTCGTAGCCGTTTCTGTAATAAGCGCTCCAAAATCAGAGTATCAGTAAAAGTTCCTAGGCCAAAAATATTGGCCTTTGGTAACCCAGAAAATTTCCATGCTAAGTAAGTAAAAATATCATCATAAGTCTGGAGTAAACATAATTTACCCGCAAACCCCTGACTCATGGCTGTACCAATTAAAGCACGAAAATGAGGTAAAGCCGCTGCCACATAATCGGCCTTAGATTGTTTTTCCTGCTGCGGCATAATGTCAGTGAGTATCAGCAGGTCGGCCGTCTTTAACAGACTTGCATCGCCACTTATTAAATCGACATGTGTCTGCAAATCGGCCGCACTGGCCAACTGATCAAAGGTAGCTTGATCAAACAAATCATCCTTAATCAAAGCGATTTCAATTGGAAAGTTAGCTAATAAACAAGAAAATACCGTCTCGTAGACACTATTCATACCACCACATACCACAATCCGTTTTTTCAAAAATAAGTCCCCCCAAAAAACAACTTAATTGGTTTCTATTTTAAGCCTGTCAGTAACGAAAATAAAAGGTTAAGTTTAAAAGTTGCCATTTTACTAAAAAAATATGCTAAACTATTCTCATAAATTGCGTGAAGCGGAGGAATAGTAAATTGATTACCATGAAAAATATTATCCGGGAAGGTAACGACACATTGCGCTCTCAATCAAAAGATGTCGCCTTTCCGTTATCAGCAGATAACAAGAAATTGGCTCAGGATATGATGACTTTCCTTGAAAATAGCCAAGACCAAAAGATTGCGGAAAAATATCATTTGCGTGCTGGTGTCGGTCTTGCCGCCCCACAAGTTGATGTACCGCTTAACGTGGCTGCCGTTTTGGTTCCTGGACCTGAAGGTGAGGACCCTAGCTTTAAAGACGTCATTATTAATCCAGTAATTATCAGCCACTCCGTTCAGGGTGCCGCTTTATCTGAGGGTGAGGGTTGTCTTTCCGTAGACCGGGATGTTCCCGGCTATGTGGTCCGCCATGACCGCATTACACTGCGTTATTATGACACCAATGGCGAGCAACATAAAATTCGCCTAAAAAATTATCCCGCAATTGTTTGTCAACACGAAATTGATCATCTTCACGGTACGCTTTTTTATGATCACATTAACAAACAGGAACCATTCTCAATGGAAGATGATGATTTAATCATTGAATAACCAGCAGTAACGATCAATTCTATGTTTGAAATAAAAGTGGGGCTGTTGCCATAAGTAGATTATGGTGTGGCCCCGCTTTTATTATTTAACCGCGCTTAAATAACGTTTTAATTAATTAGTCCCTTTTTCGACACTTAGTTTGCGCATATCTTTAATGTAGTTCACGGTTCCTTGGTTAATCAAATAGGCAATATCAAAGTGTAATTGCCCTTTGAATAACCACATATCCGACACAACGAAAACGGGATAACGCGTGTCAATGGCCTTTAATCCTTCTGCCTGAGCAATTTCGTTTAAATCGGCTTCAAATTGTTCACTAATTGAGGCCAGTTGGTCTTTCTTTAACTGTTCCACTTCAAAATGATATTCAAATAAAAGAACACCCCGGCCCCAAATATCGGCCGCAAGTTCCGAACTAGCCCGTTGCGTTTGAGGATCGAATTGAAGCGCCACTTGTTCTTTATTTTGTAACTGCGCTAAACTAACCGTAACAACTTCATCAGTTGTTTGCTGACCATTTGCTTGCAGTATTCGTAATGCACGATTTCGCCGCAAACGACGTAATACAAAGAGTCCACCGCCTAGTAATAGGATAAGCACAATAAAAACTACTATAACGATAATATTCATTTACGAAACCTCTTTCATTAGTTTAGTTATTATAGTTAACTTTACCACAAACAAGTCCGCTAAAAAATCAGCGTGCGTGGTTTGTATACTTATAAAGTGAATTATGCTAAACTTAGGTCACATGTTGTTTCTACAACCATTTGTTCGGTCATTTAGACAATTAAATCGCCGTTAAAAACCCCACCGCAATGTGGGCTTTTTAATAGAGCCAATACATTTTAAAGGAGCGAATCATTTCTATGATTTACAAAGTATTGTATCAAAAAGACAAAGACATCGCACTGCGCCGTGAAAGTACAGAAACACTGTACTTAGAGGCCGATAGCGCTGTTGCTGCACGTGCAATTATTGAACGTAATACCCCCTACAACATTGAATTCATTCAGGAACTCAATGGTAATCATTTAGATTACGAACAAAAAAGTGCCAATTATAAATTAACGGAGTTTTCTGTAAATGAAAAAACTGAACGTCAAGAATAACGAAACCGCCGTTTTTGCCATGGGGGGCCTAGGCGAAATTGGTAAAAACATGTACGGTATTCAATTTCAAGACGAGATTATTTTGGTCGATTGCGGTATTAAATTTCCGGAAGATGAATTATTAGGAATTGATTACGTTATTCCTGATTTTTCGTACGCAATTGCTAATTTACCTAAAATTAAGGCGTTGGTCATCACCCATGGTCACGAAGATCACATTGGTGGCATTCCCTTCTTGTTACAACAAATCAACGTCCCAATTTATGCTGGACCATTAGCACTTGCTTTAATTCGGGGTAAATTAGAAGAACGTGGCTTATTAAAAGATGCGGACCTACACGAAATCGATGAAGATACCGTTCTAAAATTCCGTAAGACAAGTGTCTCTTTCTTCCGAACAACGCATTCAATTCCGGATACCCTCGGTGTTGCAGTCAAAACACCGCAAGGAACAATCGTTGAAACTGGTGATTTCAAGTTTGATCTAACACCAGTTGGTGATCAGCCTGCACCGAATTTTCAAAAAATGGCTAAGCTTGGTGGCGACGGTGTTTTATGTTTAATGTCCGACAGCACCAACGCTGAGGTTCCTAGTTTCACTAAATCCGAACGGTTTGTAGAAACATCAATTCGGCATATCTTTGATCAAATTGATGGGCGAATTATATTTGCTACTTTTGCTTCAAACATTTCACGAATTAAAGAAGCAGCGGATGCTGCCATGAAAAACGGTCGGAAAATTGCTGTTTTTGGCCGTTCAATGCAAAATGCCATTGTCAACGGAACTGACCTGGGTTATTTAGATATTCCTGATGATGTTCTCGTTGAAGGTAACCAAATCAACCAACTACCTGCCAGTGAACTTATGATTCTTTGCACCGGCTCGCAAGGTGAACCAATGGCTGCTTTAAGTCGGATTGCTAACGGTACCCACCGGCAAATCTCCATTCAACCTGGCGATACAGTCGTCTTTTCCAGTAATCCAATTCCTGGTAACACACTTAGCGTCAATCACGTTATTAACGAATTGTCTGAGGCTGGCGCTACTGTTATCCACGGCAAGGTTAATAATGTTCATACTTCTGGTCATGGTGGCCAGGAAGATCAGAAATTAATGTTACGCCTCATGAAACCGAAATTCTTTATGCCAGTCCACGGTGAATACCGAATGCAAAAAATCCACACTGAACTAGCCCAACAAACCCACGTCCCTAAGGATCATACTTACATCCTTCAAAATGGTGATGTGCTTGCGCTAACTAGCGATTCGGCACGAATTGCTGGTCACTTTAATGCGGGTGACGTTTACGTTGATGGTAGTGGTGTTGGTGATATTGGTAATGTTGTTTTACACGATCGCCAAGTCCTTTCAGAAGAAGGCATTGTGATTGTTGTTGCGACAATCAATTTAAAGAAACAAGAAATCTTGGCCGGTCCAGATATCTTATCCCGTGGTTTTGTTTATATGCGTGAATCTGGTGAATTGATCAATCAAGGCCAAAAACGTATTTTCCACGTAATGAAGAACGTTTTTAATAATAACGATACTGTTACTGAAAATATGCTTCGCGAAGCCATTACGGATGATCTACAAGAATTCTTATTTGAAAAAACTGAACGACACCCAATGATCTTACCAATGTTGGTTACCGTCTAAACTAAAAGGCGTGGTGCGCGGGATGAGACTAATTATCCCCTGTATCACACTTTTTTTGTCTTTTTTTCCGTTAAAAAAATAACTTTGAGTAAACACACAACTTTTGCTTGTTAATTTAAATAACACCGATATAATAGACTTATTGCTTATTAAGGAGTGATTCGTAGTGCCCAGCACGAAAAATTACGTTGTTTTATTGAATGAGTTTGCTGGTGGCGGCCAAAGTAAAGCGGCCTGGCCAAAACTCGCACAACGTTTAAATCAGCATTTAATTAATTATCAATTATACCGAACTGAATATCCTGGCCACGCAACTAAATTGGCCTATAAATTGGCACAAGAAGCTCCTGCCGACACAATTTTAATTGTTGTTGGCGGCGATGGGACCCTTCATGAGGCACTCAATGGTCTCCAACAGATTCCTAAGAACACAATTATTTTAGCTTACATTCCTTGTGGTTCTGGTAATGATTTTGCTCGCGGTGCTGGTATTTCCCGCCAACCATTGACCGCATTAGAACAACTGTTAAAGGTGCGGCAACCACGTACTTTTGATGTTGGCCATTATCAAGAGGCCTTGGCGCATGAACATGGCTTTTTCATGAATAATATTGGCATTGGTTTTGATGCGGCCGTTGTTCACGCAACTAATCGGGCCCCTTCAAAACGTTACCTAAATAAATATCATTTAGGTTCATTAGCCTACATTGTTTCCCTTGTCGGTACTTTCTTTCGGCAACAAGCCTTTCCAGTTAAAATTACCAGTCAGCAAACAACCACCGAATTTAAACGGGCCTTCTTAGTCACAACGACTAATCATCCCTACTTTGGTGGCGGAGTTCCGATCATGCCTTCTGCTTCAATGCATGATCACAAATTAGACCTCGTTGTTATGGAACGCGTTAACACACTTTACTTCATCTTTTTATTCATCATGATGTTTCTTCATTTACACACGCATTTTAAAGCAGTACACCATTTTAAGGCGGAAGAATTACGCATTCAAACCGCCAGTCCCGAATTTGGGCAGGCCGATGGTGAAAATATGGGCAAGCGCGCGTTTGATATTACCTTCGATGTCCACCACCAACGCTTTTTATGCTAAAAATACGAGTTAAGCACTTATTACACACCTTCCATATCAATAAGATGCGTAGTGAGGCTTAACTCGTATTTTAATAGCATTAATTATTCATAAACATTTGTGGCGTCACATCATTCATCCCAATCATCGGGTCAATCTGACCACTAGCAACTAACTGTGGCGTTAAATGATAATCGGTCTCTGATGCTTTTGCCTGCGGTAACTTAGCTTTAACCGGTTCAGATTGGTCAGTTGGAACCTCATGTTGATAATCAGTTGAATGATCCTTAATGAGGTCAGCTTTAGCATAAGGTACTTCGGTACCCTCAAACGTAACTTCCAGCCGCTTAGCCAGTGTCGTCTTTCGATTAATTGATTCATGAGCGACACTATCTAAAAAGGCCTGCTTTTCCCCAACCAAAATTAATAGCTTTTCTGCCCGCGTAACTGCGGTATACAGTAAATTACGCTGTAACATCCGCTGGTACTGGTGAACCATTGGTAAAATAACCATAGTAAATTCACTACCTTGTGCCTTATGAATTGACGTACAAAAGGCTAAGGTCAATTTACTCCAATCGTTGCGACCGTACGTTACTTCTGTTGCATCAAACTGAATTGTCATTTTATCAGTCTTATCTTCGTTACCTTTATCTTTTGCGTATTGAATACTGACAACCTCACCAATATCACCATTAAAAACATTTTGTTCCGGACTATTGACTAAGTGTAAAACCTTATCCCCAATTCGAAAAGTTTGATCACGAAAACTAACTTCTTTTTTATGATTTTTAGTAATTGGATTTAGAATTTTTTGAACATCAATATTCAATTTATTAATTCCGGCAGCCCCGCGGTACATCGGTGCCAAAACTTGAATATCCTTAGTTGTAAACCCCTTAGTTTTAGCCCTAGTAACGACCTGTGAAATGACGGAATCAACTTGATAAGCGTTACAGGCGATGAAAGAACGATCAACCTTATTTTCAGAAAAATCAGTGGGCAACTTGCCCTCTTTAATGGCATGGGCCAAAGGTATAATCGATGACTGGTCATCCTGCCGGTAAATTTCGGTTAATTCATTTGCTGGTAAAACGCCGCTAGTCAATAAATCATAGAAAACTTGTCCAGGACCTACTGAGGGTAACTGATCTTTATCACCAACCAAAATAACCTGCATCGTACTGGGGACAGCATGAATCAACAGTCGAAAAAGATAGGTGTCCACCATTGACATTTCGTCAATAATTAATAACCCACCTTCTAAATCCTTAGTTGCGACATCAGGATTAGTTTCACGACCATTTAGACCCAATAATCGATGGATTGTGCTGGCTGGTAGATCAGTCGTTTCACTCATTCTTTTGGCAGCACGCCCGGTTGGGGCCGCCAATAAGACGGGAAATGGTTTATCCTTATAATCGGCCTGATCCAACGATAGCCCATTCAACTCACCAAACAACGTGACAATCGCATTAATAATGGTTGTTTTACCCGTCCCAGGGCCACCGGTTAGTAAGAAGACGCGGTTAGTCAACGCCTTTTTAATCGTTGCAATCTGGGAATCACCATACTGAATTCCAAATAATTTTTCAATCCGGCGAATTTCTTTATCTAAGTCACGACCGGGGTAGCTAATTGGGTCCTGCTTTTTCTCAAGCTTTAATAGGTGTTCTGCAATTTGCCACTCAGCGTTGTAAAGTGACTTTAAGTAAATTCGATTTTCTTCACCAACAATTTTTCCTTGATTGGCCAATTCAACCAACTGTTGAGCGATTGCTTCAGGATCAATTGATTGATGACGACTTTCTTCAAGTAACCGCAAACTAGCCGTCAACAGTGGCTCTGCTGTCGTATAAGTATCCCCATTAGTTTGTGCCAATTCCGTAATTTCCTGTAAAATGGCCGCTTGAATACGTTCAGGTGCATCTGCGGCAAAGCCTTGCTTAGCCGCAATGTTGTCGGCCTTTTTAAAACCAATTCCGGCAATATCCGCAACTAATTGGTATGGGTTTTCCGTAATAATTTTCAAGGTATCTTGCTGGTAACGTTCATAAATTGAATAGGCAAGCTGACTACCAAAACCATAACCATTAAGGCCAATAATAATCTGATCCATCCCGTTATTTTCGGATAATTCCGTCACTAACGCAGTAATTTTCTTTTGGTTCAGACCTAATGGTGTCAAAACTGAACTATCTTGTAAAATTTTGTTAATTGCGTCAGTCCCCAAAGTTGTGACAATTTTTTCAGCCGTTTTTTTGCCGATGCCAGCAAAATGATCACTAGACAAATAGGCAATCAGCCCTTCTTTAGTCGTAGGTTTATTCAATTGGTAATTTTCGGCCTGAAATTGTTGACCGTACTTCGGGTGGGTCACTAGCTTCCCAAAAAATTGGTAAGTTTCTTCCTCTTTAATTTCACCGAAACTACCAGTAACAACAATTTCATCCTCGTGCCAATCAAAATTAGCCTCAGTTACTTTGACTAGTAAAACCTTGAAAAAATTCGTGGCATTTTGGAAAAAGATGGCACTCACCTTACCAACAATATTCGGTTTTTCATCTTCATCAAAAAGTGCTAACTCCTCAGCCATATTGCCTCCTACTATTTCTGTTCTTTATTTGCGGTTAAATAACGTTCAATATCAATTAATTGGTGCTTTTCTTTTGCAAAATAAGCAGCATCTAATTCTTTGGCCTTAATAAAATAAGCATTATTCTCCGAATCACCAAGGGCCAACGCGGCCAGACCATTCTTAAAATTAGCGGCAGCATCTTCTGGTGCACTTACTAACGCTTTTTTATAGTAGGTTTCGGCCTGCTTAAATTTACCTAAGGCCAGCCATAAATCCCCAACTAACAAATTGGTATCCGTTTGCTTTGGCTGTGCCTGCTGCGCCGTTAGTGCAAACGCCAACGCCCGGGCATAATCTTGCTTAGCCTGATAAGTCAACGCCAGCATATATAACTGATCGTTTTTTAGGCGTTTCAGAGTTAAATGCTGAAATTGTTTTAAAGCCTGGTCATACTTACCTGCAGAATAATAAATTGTTCCTAAACTATATTTTAAATCCTGATTATCCGGAAAACGCTGCAGAGCAGTTAAAATTAACTTTTCGGCCTGCGTATAGTCCTTTAAAATAACCAAAAAGGCGGCCAACTGTAAATAATTATCAACGTTGGTCGGATCATGATCAATTGCTGCAACAAGGGCCTTAACTGCGCCTTGCTGATCTCCTTTTTGCCATAATGCTTTAATTTTTTTATTCATTTAATCACCTAAATTGTATCAGTTGGATCTAATTCCTTTTGAAGATAGTGCGTATCGTTCCACTTAAGCAACTGGTATGACTCACCACTATCCGTTGTTTCAATTGTTGTGACGCTAGTATTTGATAAACCACCATTTTTACGCATATCGGCAATTGGTGTTCCTAATAATGATTGAATCAGCGCCGTTAAAGCGGCCCCGTGACTAACAATTAGGTATTGTCCGTGACCATTAT
Organism: Loigolactobacillus backii; assembly: GCF_003946275.1. Taxonomy (GTDB): domain Bacteria; phylum Bacillota; class Bacilli; order Lactobacillales; family Lactobacillaceae; genus Loigolactobacillus; species Loigolactobacillus backii. Next base: position 51,120 of record NZ_RHNQ01000004.1, on the reverse strand, counting down.
CTTGCGCAACAATCTCACAAATAGCTGGCCGCATTCGCTTAATTAAATCTGGAAAATTCTCACCGGCAATATTTTCTGGATTATAATCTGCCGGCGCATACCGGAACGCGTGTAATTCACGGGGAAATTGCTTTTCAACCTCCGTAAACTGCATCCCCTCCATTTGTCCTAAATTAAATTCACGTAACCGATCGTCTATCGTAACTGGAATATTACCCGGCAAAAGACGATCCAGTTCTAAAGCCGTTGTCTTCGCACGTAACAACGGACTACTATAAATTCGATTAAAATGAAGTGGGGTTAAAAATCCCGCTAAATCCTTAATTCCAGTATAACTTTCTTTGAGTAATGGCGAATCGCCGTGCGCTCCTTGATAACGTCCCTCTAAATTCCACTGCGTTTTACCATGACGAATAAAATATAATTTAGTCAATTTTCGGACTCCTTAACTACCTTTCCTACATTATGCTTAATTAGGCCTGTAAATTCAAGGGGAAGTCCGTTTGCAAAATAAAAAAGAGCTGGGCATTTAGTCCCAACTCTTCCGCAAATTAAACGTACTGTAAAACACGATCATCATTATAAGCAGCATTAATGGTGCCACTGCCCAAGCACTCATCGCCGTCATAGAGTACAACTGCCTGTCCCGGTGTAATTGCCCGAACTGGCTCATCAAATTCAATTAAGGCCGTTTGATCAGCGTTTAAATGGACAGTAACCCCAGTATCCTTCTGTCGGTAACGGAACTTAGCGGTTACGTGGAAAGTAGTCCCCCGATCAAGCTTAGAAGTAAAGGCAAACTTAGAGGCCTCTAAGTGGGTTGCGTATAGGTGCTCGTTGTGAAAACCCTGACCAACGTAAAGTGTATTAGTCTTTAGGTCCTTACCAATAACGAACCACGGATCATTACTCTTACCGTTGCCACCAATTCCTAAACCTTGACGCTGGCCAATGGTATAGTACATTAACCCATCATGCGTACCCTTAACTTCACCATCAACTGTCATCATCTTACCTGGTTGAGCCGGTAAATATTGACCTAAGAACTGCTTAAAGTTCTTCTCACCAATAAAGCAGATTCCCATCGAATCCTTCTTTTCAGCTGTAGCCAGACCATACTTAGCCGCTACCTTCCGAACCTCTGGCTTTGTCATATCACCAAGTGGGAACATAACCTTCTGTAACTGATCCTGAGAAAGCTGACTCAAGAAGTAAGTTTGGTCCTTATTACCGTCAACACCGCGCAACATATGCACGGTACCATTAGTATCCTTTGTTACTCGAGCGTAATGCCCCGTTGCAATGTAGTCTGCGCCTAATTCTAAAGCATAATCCAAGAATGCCTTGAATTTAATTTCTTTATTACAAATAACGTCTGGATTTGGTGTCCGTCCGTGGCGATACTCATCCAAGAAATATTCAAAGACTCGATCCCAGTACTCCTTCTCAAAATTAACGGAGTAGTACGGAATTCCGATCTCATTGGCCACTTTGGTGACATCCTTGTAATCTTCGGTGGCAGTACAGACGCCGTTTTCATCGGTATCGTCCCAGTTTTTCATAAAGACACCAACAACATCATAGCCTTGCTCCTTTAAGAGGAGTGCCGCTACTGAGGAGTCAACACCGCCAGATAAACCGACGACAACGCGCGTATTAGCGTTTGCGTTTTCGCTCATTAGATCACCATCATTTCAAATAGATTCTGAAAATCCACGATTTGAAGGTCGCTTAATTCAGTAACTTTTATTATAACAACCCACCGCTAGATTGCAAGAAGCTAACAAAAAATAAGTAATTACTAGTGATAACTATTTTTGCTCATCACTAGTAACTACTTATAGTTAAAATAATTGATTAAACTTTTTTCTGAATAACTTTACGTTCAATTAAATCAGCAACAATAAAATTGAATTGTTCCACTTTTTCCGCACTATCCTGACGTTTAAAAATATCAACTGGCTGCAAGCCATTAGCAGTGGTGACGGACATCGTAAAACCACTCAAATCCTTCGCCACGGTTATTTTTAATTTAATTGCTTGTTTAACCGGCGCAGTTGGATCTAACGGCCGGGCAAAAGTAAAACTGCCGTTCTTCTTTTCCATGAAGCCAACGTCCCTTAATGTATACCGCTTAACTTCCGAGCTTAACTCATAAACTGTTGAGTCGCCCTTTACACTATCAGTTTTCATAAAAGCCATTTAAATAACCTCCTAAGTTCGCAATGGTACTTTTTTCGTAAACACAAAAATTCTGCTTACAGTTGATGACCATGCTCCTAGTGCAAAATTTACGCAGGTGAAACATGGTACACCTAGGGTTCTCTAGGATTCTTTTTGCGTCCTAGAAACGAAAAACCCTTACCACTAATTTGTTGCTACTTTTGGTTCTTGCTTCACCCGCGCAACAATTTTGACTAAAGTTGTAACAAATGCATCAATTTCTGCTGGCGTATTGTCCTTACCAAAGCTAATTCGAATCGATTCTTCAACACGGGGACTTGCCTTTCCGTACATCGCCGTCAAAACGTGAGATGGTTCAAGGCTGCCCGCAGTACAAGCTGAACCACCAGAAATGGCAAACCCGGCAAGGTCCAAGTTCATTTGTAAAACGTAAGTTGAAACGCCCTTAATCCATAAATTTAAAACGTGCTGTAAGTTTGTTGACTCCAAACTACCATTGACAGCAAACGCTACTTGGTTCTGCTTTAGCCCCGTAATAATCTGTTGTTTAAAACCAACATAGCGCTCTTGACGTTCTTGTTTTTCAGCCGGCGTATCTAATTGAACAGCCTTCGCAAAGCCCGCAATCGCCGGAATATTCTCAGTACCAGCCCGGCGTTTATCTTCTTGATCGCCGCCTTTAATAAAACTAGGAAAATTAATGCCCTCCCGCCGGTACAAAAAGCCTAATAACTTAGGACCATTAAGCTTATGTGCCGAAACTGAAAGTAAATCAATGTGGTCACGTTGGACATCAATATCTAATAGCCCATAGGCCTGAACTGCATCTGTATGGAACCAGGCCTGATGATCCTTTAGAATTTCACCAATTTCGTGAATTGGCATATGACTACCAACCTCATTGTTTCCCGTCATAATTGTTACTAGAATAGTATCTGGACGTAAGGCTCGCTTAAAATCCGTTAAAGAAATCTGGCCAGCCTCATCAACGGGCAAATAAGTCACCTCAAAGCCCTGTGTTTCCAAAAACTGCAGTGGCTTTAAAATGGCCTCGTGTTCAATTGCAGTCGTAATAATGTGTTTGCCTAGATTCTGCCGTTTGAAAGCAGTTTGCATAACAGCCGTATTATCGCTTTCAGTACCACCACTCGTTAACATGATTTCGTTTTCGTTAGCATTGATACTTTTGGCAAAAATTTGTCGGCTATCATCCAAAACCTTTCGCGCAGCGCGACCAAAGTAATGGATGTTGGAAGCATTACCAAAATTATGCTGCATTTGCTCCGTCATTACCTGGATAACCTCAGGCGCCATTGGTGTTGTCGCGGCATTATCTAAATAAACGTGTTTCATTTTAATTTCAATCCCCTTTTCAAAAGTAAGCAGGTTAAAGTTTAGCATACTTCCGGTAACAAGCAAGAAACTAGCCTTTAAACACTAGCAACTTGATCGATTAAAGCTAGTACCATCTGGGCAGATTGCTTACCAGCATCAATAATAAAATCATCGAAGTTAACACCGGCATTTTCATCACCAACGTCACTCATCGCTCGAATGACAACAAAAGGTACCTTAAATTGAGTTGCAACTTGAGCAATCGCAGCACCTTCCATTTCACTTGCCAGTGCATCCGGAAAATTGGCCAGAATTTTATCCGTTGCTGCCTTACCAGCAATAAATTGATCTCCCGAAACAATCAAACCAACGTGTGTCGTTAAGGCCACTTGTTGGGCCGCTGCTGCTACGCGCCGAACCCACGCTTTGTCCGCACTAAACCGGGCCGCCTGTTGCGGTAATTGACCAATCACGTAACCAAAGGCTGTGGCATCCACATCATGATAAGCTAATTCACTGGAGATAACGACGTCACCAATCTTAAGTCCGCTACCAATCCCACCGGCAGAACCAGTATTTATAACAACATCCGGCGCGTAATGGTCCAACAATAAACCAGTGGTCATGCCAGCTTGAACTTTACCAATTCCAGAACGAACAAGAATGACTGTTTGGTCGGCGATAACCCCATTATAAAAATCAACCCCAGCAATCGTACGGTGCGTTAGGTTGTCCATTTTACTTTGTAATAACTTAACTTCTTCCTCCATAGCACCAATAATTCCAATTTTCATTACAAAAACTCCTTCTAAATTAATTAAACTTAAACAAAAAATAAAACTAAATAAGTGAGAATAATCAAGATTAAGACAATAATAATTGCCCAATTTAAGCGATGTTTTAAGCGTCCAACTCGTTGATCACCCACTGGTTGGCGCTTGCTCCTACTTTTTTTGGGTGCTGAACTCGGTTCGGGTTGCTCATCTTGTTTAGTTTGTTGTCTGCGGTATGCTTCACGACTTTGTGGTTGCTTATTATCCGCCATAAATTCGCTTCTTTCTATTTATTATTTATTACAGCAAGTTCCCACTGTTGTAACGCAATGACCGTTTTTGCATCACAAATCTTTCCTTCTTGCTGTTTGGTCTTGGCCTCTTGCAACGTTAATGGGTGTAGCCGTAAAAATTCATCCTGATCTTGTGGTAATTGCTTTTCTACAGGTCGAATATTATCCGCTCGGTAAAGCCATAATTGTTCATCCGCAAAACCTGGCGAAGAAAAGAATTGGCAAACCAGCGTTAATTGATCGGAAGTAAAGCCAGTTTCTTCATTTAGTTCGCGCCAAGCGGCATCTTCAGCTGTTGCATCACGTTGATCTAATTTACCGGCCGGAATTTCATAAGTGACTCGTCGTAATGGTTCACGCCACTGTTCCACGAAAATCATTCGCCCGTCACTAGTAAACGGCATAATTGCGGCCGCACCGGGGTGCCGAATGATCTCTCGGGTTGCCTTTTGTTGGTTAGGTAATTGAACTTCTTCGATTTCCAAATCAAGCATTACACCATGAAACAACTTTTTAGTTGTCAAAACTTTTTCTTCAAATTTCATTTAGCGACTCCAATTCAAGTTATTTATTTAATCATACTGACATTTCATGCGAATTTCAATTGACATTTGTTTAGTCAATAGTTAGGATTACTTAAAATTCAACCTTTAGACTTAGTAACAGTAAATTCCGATGTGTTAAAATAAAGCTACAAAAGTGATCCATGAATGGAGTTGACCTACTATGAATAATCGAAAGAAAAGCACCCGTTATTTCTGGTTACTAATTGATTTTTTTAGCTTAATTGCCAGTTATTTTTTATTAAATGAACTACTTAACTTCAAGGGTTGGATTAGTTTAATTGGTGCACTACTCATCACAGCAGTCATTGTGTCACTGCAGCCAAAACGTGCTCGAAAAGTAAGCAACAAAAGTGTCCCTAGTGATCAATTGATGGCACATTACAAAAAAAGCGGCATGTCAGAACGGGATATCGACTTCTTCCGGGGAACAATGGCGGACGCCAAAGCACAAATTGATCAACTTGCCAAAAATATGCAACGTGTTCCAAAGCTTAAAGCAATCGAACTACACGATGAACCAGTTAAAGTCAGTCAAGCAACGTTTAAGGCGTTAGTTGCCAAACCAGCAAAACTTCACTTAGCCGCCGATTTTCTTTACCGGCATTTACCAACTTTAGTTGATCTAACAACTAAATATATTCAAATTAGTCAGCATGAAGTGAAGGACAAAGATACCTACGTCGTGTTGGATAAAAGTGCCACTCTCATTACTGATTTAGCACAACAATTAAAAAAAGACTACGCGGCAATCGTAGCCGACGACCTGGAAGATTTGGACGTCGATATGAGCCTAGCTAAGAAGGCCTTAGAAAAAGCAAAGACCGCGGGAAAGGAATCCAACTTAGATGAGTGATATAGAAAAAAAGCCTACCAAAAACGCTGAAAAAACTGATCTCCTTGAAAATCTGCTACAAAACCCTTTAGAAACACCGACTAATGAAGTTAGTCAGGCACAACCTGAACAAGCAAATCAATTAGTTGATCGGTTACCTGAAGAGCAACAGCAAGAGGCTCAAAAGTTGGCCCAACAAATTAGTGTTGATGACGTGCAATCAATTATGAATTATGGTGCTCAGGCGCAAAAAAAGCTTGGCGAATTTTCACAGGGTATGCTAAGCAAAGTTCAAAGCCAAGATACTGGTGCAATTGGTGATGCACTGAGCGACTTGATGTATCGTTTAAATGAATCAAGCCCTGAAGAATTAAAATCCGGTGACAGCAACGTTTTTAAGCGTATGTTTGGTCGTGTCAAAAAATCAATCTACGAAACACAGGCTAAATATCAAAAAATCGGTGCCCAAATTGATCAAATCGCCGTTAAATTAGATAAGCAAAAAAATAACCTTACCAACGATAACCGCCTCTTGGAACAACTTTACACAAAAAATAAGGATTATTTTGATGCGCTAAATATTTATATTGCCGCCGGCGAACTTAAATTGAACGAAACTAAAACCACCTTACTCCCTGCCGCAAATAAAAAGGCCCAAACAAGTGGAAACCAAATGGACGTTCAGGCTGTCAATGATCTGACTCAATTTGATGAGCGCTTGGATAAACGAATTTACGACCTCAAGTTGGCCCGGGAAATTACGATTCAACAGGCACCACAAATTCGTTTAATTCAAAATACCAATCAAGTTTTGGCCGAAAAAATTCAGTCTTCAATTAATACGGCCATTCCACTTTGGAAAAATCAAGTGGCCGTTGCACTCACCCTACTCCGGCAACGTGATGCAGTAACGGCTCAGCGGCAGGTTTCAGAAACGACTAACGATCTGCTAAAAAAGAATAGTGAAATGTTAAAAGTTTCATCCATTGAAACGGCTAAGGAAAATGAACGCGGCGTCGTTGACATTGAAACCTTACAAAAAACACAAAACGACCTCGTTGAAACCTTGCAAGAAACCCTTAAAATTCAGCAAGAAGGCCGGGAAAAACGGCAAAATGCTGAATTAGAATTATCGACCATGGAGAATAATTTACGTGATCAACTCCTTGCGTTAACCAATCAACACCAAAATCCTGATGCATAACTAAAAGACGCTATACTATTATTTAAACTGGTATGGCGTCTTTTTTATCACATTTTATTAAATTAGATTACATTTTATGCAGCTATCTGCTGGTGTTTAAATAACCGGTAACCCGTCAACGCAGTCGCAATCAAACAAATAATCAATGCTATCAAAAAACTAACGTGCATCCCGTAAATAAACACATCTGGTCGCTTTGTAAGATCAGTCGTAACGTGTTGACCATACTTGTGGCTCATGGCCGCGTATAGTACGGTGGTCGATGCCGAAATACCAAAAACCATACCTAAATTTCGGGCTAGTGCATTAATCCCACCAGCAATACCTAGGTCACGTGGCTCCACGGCGCTCATCACCATCGTATTATTAGGCGCTTGGAAGACCCCATTACCAAAACCAACCAATCCAATGAAAAGCATGAATAACCAAATCGGTGTTGTCAAGTTTGTTAATAGGTACCCCACTTGACTAATTGATATCAAGCACAGACCAAAGAAAGTCAATCTTTCAGGCCCAATTCGATCGGAAACGGCACCAGAAATTGGTGCAACCGCAACTTGAAAAATTGGGAAAATCATTAAAATATAGCCAGCTAGATTAGGCGCCAATCCCCGCGCGTTTTCCAAATAAAATGGTGAAATAACGTTAAAGAAAAAATTGGTGATAAAAATGAGAAAGCCACATAACAAACTTAACGTAAACTGGCCGTTCTTAAATAGTTTAAACGATAACAATGCATTAACTTGCCTTGGTTCAAAGTAACAAAAACCAATAAAACTAAGAATTGCAATTGCGAAGAGTACTAAAATAATTGGCTGTGTAAAACCAATTTGTTGACCCCAAAAAATACCGAGAAATAAACTCATTATAAAAAAAGCGAAAATACAAAATCCAGGATAATCAATTTTGCTGTGTGTTTTGATCAAATCCTTGGGTAAAATACGCTGTCCAATTATTATTGTTAAAATTCCAATTGGAACATTTAACCAAAAAATATAGCCCCACGGCAAAACTGACAACAACATCCCACCTATTCCTGGCCCAGCAATTGAACCTAAGGAAACAAAAGAACCAATAAAACCTAGTGCCTTACCCCGTTCATTTAAAGGAAATATTTCTGTTATAATCCCGTTATTAGTACTCATTGTCATACTGGCACCAAATGCTTGAATAACGCGAGCAACTAACAAAAACACCAAACTATGGTTGAATCCGCAAAGAAATGAACCAACAACAAAGAGTATCGTCCCAATTCGAAAAACCTTTATTTTACCATAAGCATCACCAATTCGCCCAAATAATAGTAACAAGGCACAAATAACAATCAAATAGATTGAAACAACCCATTCGGCCTGATTCATTGGAATATGTAAATCGTGGCTCATCACTGGCAATGCAATATTAACAATACTAGCATCCAGCGTTGACATAAAAGTGAACATTCCGACGGCGATTAAGATCCACCAACGATTTTTTTGAACAGTTGGATTCTGACTAAATGAAACTACTGTGGCCTTTGCCATTTTTAATCTCCTTTTAATAATTTAAAGTAAGTATTCAGATAAATAACCTTTATTATACTCTCTTTTCTGAAAACGGCTTATTCCTTTCATCAGCTAGAAATTAATTATGCGTTTAATTTCACGTAAAAAGTAGTTAACGACGAGGATTCACTTTGTCATTAACTACCTTTTATGTGAAACTTAAACAACTAAATTACTTATAAATTAGCAACAAAATTTTGATAGGCCGTTTGCTCATCCGTTTTTTGTAACTCAACATCCGCAAAATTAGCTGCTAATAGATCAGCCAAAGAAAGTGTCACCACCCCGGTGAAAGTTGCGTTACCAATAAGTTCCATCCAATAATTCTGTGCTGCTGATCGGTCATGGACCAACGTTTTAACGACACCACCTGGGTTGCGAACCGTAATTGGACTTTCAAAATCAGCACCCTGTTCCAGGACAGTAATTAAACTTGCCGCCGACATCCCCGTTCCACAGGCGTTGGTAAACCCTACTCCTCGTTCGTAAGTTCGTACAAAAATATGATTTTGGCCCAATACCTCAACAAAACTAACGTTAACCCCATCCGGAAAATACGGGTTGGCCCCATCATTTAAATAACTAGCAATTCTACCTAATTCTGGTCCAAGTAAGGTAGTATGATCAACAAAACCGATTAAATGAGGATTAGGAACGGCAACGGCAGTAAAATAAAGCTGCTGTGAAAGTGCCGGAATTTTTTTGTGATGTAATTCAGAAAGATCCGCCACATGCATCTTTAAATCCGCAGCGGCAAAACTAACTGGTGAGATTTCAGCCTGATAAGTCGCAATTCCCGGGGCCAAACTAGGTGCATGCTTAACCATCAAATCGGCGTACATCGTTTCGATTTTAAAAGTTTCCTGTTGTTGCTTTTCCCCTAAATAACGTGCAACTGTTCGAATACCGTTACCACACATTGACGCCTCGCTGCCATCAGCGTTAATAACCCGCATCTTTCCTGCTACACCAGGATGTTCAGATTGCGTAACCGAAAGAACACCATCGGCACCACCAACTAAACCGCCTGAACGTTTAGCAACATTTTGCGTTACTTGTTTTAATTCATTTTCAGTTAGTTGCCGATCGAGTTGTGTTTGGTCAAGAATAAAAAAGTCATTTTCTGAGCCGTGTACTTTGGTTAAAGTTACGTTCATTTTTCTGCCACCCATCGTTAAATTTAAATTATAGTTTAGCACAATTTCTCTGAGAAAACTATTAACAAAGCCTACAAAAAAATCGTAATAGCCCGCAGACCATTACGATTCTTAATAGTATTATTTGGTTAATCGTCAAATCCTTCACTAACTGCTTCTGGATAGTGCGTTTCAACAATTTTAGCACAACGACCACAGAAGCGAGGTAATTTGGCATCAACCCCAATATCTGTTCGTGTCATCCGACAACGTGGGCAGACCTCACCTGGCGCGTGCGCCACAACGACAGCTACATCATCAAAGACTGCAGCATCAGTTGGTGCGGTAGCCTTGTCACCTTTAACTTCTAGACCAGAAACAATCAAGATTTGCATAATATTGGCATCTAATTCATTCAGCAAAGTCTTGACTGGTTCTGTTGGGTACAAGATGACCTTAGCCTCTAATGACTTACCAATTACTTTTGCATCCCGGGCTTCTTCTAAGGCCTTTAAAACGTCCGATCGAACCGCCATAAAGCTCTCCCAATGGTCTAATAGCGCAGCCTTATTAGGAAAATGATCAACTTCGGGCATTTCCGCTAATTGCACGTATTCGTCATTTTCCTTTAGGTATGACCAAACCTCTTCCATTGTATGCGGCAAAATTGGGGTTAATAATTTGGCGAGGACAACTAAAACCTGGTACATTACCGTTTGCATTGAACGGCGTTTAGGATCATTCTCAGCCTCAATATAGATAACATCTTTAGCAAAATCTAAGTAAAGGGCTGATAAATCAGCAATAATAAAACCATTAACCACTTTATAAACAGTTGCAAAGTCATAGTTATTGTACGCCTTCAAAACGGTTTCTTTTAATTGATTCAGGCGAACCAAGAGGTACTTATCAACGGATTGTAGGTCCTTGTAAGCAACTTCATTTGCTTTTGGATCATAATCAGTCGTATTGGCTAACATAAAACGTAACGTATTACGAATCTTACGGTAACTATCCGAAACCTGCTTAAAACCATCCATTGAAACCCGCACATCAGCAGAGGTATCAACGGTTGATACCCACAAACGAATAATTTCGGCACCCATTTGTTTAATGACTTTTTCTGGTGAAATAACGTTACCAAGTGACTTACTCATCTTCTTACCATTTTTATCCATGGTAAAGCCCTGTGAAATAACTTGTTTATACGGTGCGTGCCCAGAAACGGCCACACTTGTAATTAAGCTAGAATTGAACCAACCGCGATACTGATCAGAACCTTCTAGGTAAAGATCAGCAGGATAAGTTAAATAATCACGTTCAGCTAAGACACCTTGATGGGATGAACCGGAATCAAACCAGACATCCATAATATCGGTTTCCTTAGTAAACTGACCATTAGGCGAATGTTCATCGGTGAATCCCTCTGGTAATAAATCTTTAGCCTCACGATCAAACCAGATGTTTGACCCATATTTAGCAAATAAATCCGCGACGTGGTTAGTTGTTTCTGGCGTAATGATTGCTGTCCCATCTTCCGCGTAAAAAATTGGTAACGGCACGCCCCAAACACGCTGTCGCGAAATAACCCAGTCACCACGGTCGCGAATCATATTATAGAGTCGTGTTTCACCCCAACCAGGCAAGAACTTAACCTCTTTAATTGCGGCTAAAATTTGGTCCCGGAAAGCATCAACGGAAGCAAACCACTGGGGTGTTGAACGGAAAATAACCGGTTTTTTAGTGCGCCAATCCATTGGGTAACTATGCAAATATGGTTCTTGTTTTAAAAGCAGACCGGCATCACTAACCTTTTTAAGTGCTAATTTGTTGGCCTCTTCGTAAAATAAGCCTTCAAAACCAGGTGCTTCTGCAGTTAACTTACCTTGAGCATCAACTGGCGACAAGATATCAAGACCATAACGTTTACCAGTGTTATAGTCATCATCACCTAATCCAGGCGCCGTATGAACTAAACCAGTACCAGAATCTAAAGTGACATAATCACCTAACATAACTAATAATTCACGATCATAAAATGGATGGCGAGCAGTCATCCGTTCCATATCCTTACCCTTAATAGTTTTAACCGTTTGAACGTCTTCCCAGCCGGCCTTTTCAGCAACTGTTGCCACTAACTCTGTAGCAACAACAAATTGGCGTGTTTCGCCAGCAGGTTGAACAACCGAATAATCATAGTCAGCCGCAACAACAACCCCTTCACTAGCAGGAATAGTCCATGGTGTTGTTGTCCAAACAACAAAATAAGTATTGTTATCCAAAAGTCCCTTACCATCAATAATTTGTTCAGCAAAGTAGGCCGAAGGTGATTCAATATCCTTATACTCTAATTCAGCCTCAGCCAAAGCAGATTCAGAGGATGGTGACCAGTGAATTGGTTTGTTGCCACGATAAATATAACCTTTTTTGGCCATCTCACCGAAGACACGAACCTCCTGGGCTTCAAATTCTGGTGCCAGTGTTACGTAAGGATTATCCCACTCACCGGAAACACCGAGACGTTTAAAGTCAGTCTTTTGTTTTTCAACCTGTTCTAACGCATATTTACGGCATAATTCACGAAATTCAGTCGTTGACATTTTTTTACGATCATAGCCTTGCTTCGTTAATTGCTGTTCAATTGGGAGGCCATGCGTATCCCAACCAGGTACGTATGGCGCACGGTAACCTGACATTGATTTAAAACGTACAATAATATCTTTACTAATTTTGTTTAGCGCATGCCCGATATGAATATTACCGTTTGCGTATGGTGGCCCGTCATGTAAAATAAAGGTTGGCTTACCTTCGTTTAATTCTTGCCGTTTTTCATATAATTTATTTTCTTCCCAAGCCTTTTGCCATTGTGCTTCACGAACTGGTAAATTACCACGCATTGGAAACTTGGTCTTTCCTAAATTCAAAGTATCTTTAACTCGCATCTATCCAACACTCCTTTTTGTTATTTACAAACACACTCGAACTTTAAAAATGAGTATAAAAAAAGACCTCGTTCCTATTGGGACGAAGTCGTCGTGGTACCACCCAGTTTTGAGAAACAGTGTTCTCCTCAACTTATGATAACGGTCATAAAACCGACGCCTCTTACTAAATATTCAGAGGTGCAGAAATCGAGATGATCTGTTTATTAATAGCGCACTGTTAGTCTTTCACCTACTACTAACTCGCTTTTGTGTTGTTAATAAACTTGCTGTTCTCAATAAAAATATTATTTATCCGTATTCTTTTGCTTAGTTGCCTCGGCTACGGTGGTATTTAAAGCTGGTGCACCATCTTTAGTAACTGGTTGTTTTTCATCATTTGGAAAAATAATCATTGTTTCTCCAGAATCTTGTTGTTTAGCCGCAGTTGCTGGTACATCATTAGTAGCTGCTTTTTGTGAATGATTTGAGTTTACGCTACTAGCCTGTTTTTTGTCAAGCGCAGGTTGGTGTGCATTTACGCGTGTGTTACGTACTGGCATATCCTCATGCGCCAAGAGTTCGTCCCAATCCTTACTCTTAACGATCTCCAACTGCGATTCCAACATAACTTGTAATCGTTGCCGGAATACACGAGTTTGTTTCTTAAGATCTTCGGTTTCTGCCGTAATCTGCTTAGCTTTTTGTGAGGCATCGGCCAAAATCCGGTTAGATTTTTCTGTCGATTCATTAAGTAGATTTTGCGAATTTTTTTGTGCTTCTTGGTTAATAATGTCGGCTTCTTTTTGCGCATTTGTTTTAACTTTATCCGCTGCTTCTTGGGCAACAATAATTGATTGATTCAAGGCATCTTTTAATTGATTAAAGTAAGTGACTTTCTCTTCACTAGCCTTTAAGGCAGTTTCCAGATCATCCTTTTGCTTCAACGCTGCCTCATAATCTTTAATAATTTGATCAAGAAAATCATTAACTTGATCTTGATCGTAGCCGCGCATTTTAACATTGAATTCTTTATTGTGAATATCTAACGGGGTTAATGCCATAAAAAATACCTCCAAAAAAACTATTTTCTTAAAATGCCAAGTTGTAAACGGTATTTCTCTTTTTTAGTTTTACCTTCAATTTCACGTAACTGAATTCGTCCAAATCCACGTACGGAAATAATATCTAGTAAACCAAGTTCAAAATCAGGCCGTTCAAAGGCTTGCCAATTCAGTTTTATTTTACCATTTTCTACTAATTCTTTCGAACGCTGTCGTGAAATATTATAGACTGACGAAATTAAAGCATCAATTCGTAAAGAACTAGTTGTTACCTGTTCGATTTGCCAAGCATCCTTTGGAATCAATAATTCCGTGTAATCCTCGGTCTCCAAATGAACAGTCACGCGACCAATCTTAGTAATCTGAAGCGTTACGTAATCCACCATGCTCTTTTCAACAAAAAACTGCCACCGAACACCATCCGTCATGATATCGCCAAAGACATCACGACTGATACCGGCATTGACTAAAGTCCCTAATATTTTTCCGTGAGAAAGTTGCGTAAATTTTTGTGGATAACGAATTTCAAATAATTGAATTTCAAAATCATCACTTGTGGGTTCGAAATAATCCGGATAAATTAGAACCCGCTTACGCTCGGCATCGGTGTAGCCACCCTCAAATTGGTAACGCAAATCACTTTTGACACTAATTAGCGACTCAACAATAAATTGTTGTCGTGGATCTAAAAAATTAGATAAATAGGGCCGGTACTGATCTTCAACGTCTTGCACCCAACTGGCAACCTGGTCAATGAATGGTGCCTCTTCTTTACGAAAATGCTGATAGACCACGCTATCCATCTTTTTCAACCCCTTCTCTTACGTGAAAAGTCGCATCAAAACAACTGCCAAAAAATATAACCCTCGTTGGACCAGCCAAAGTACAATGAAAGCGGCCCAAGGAGCAAAACTAATCCCACCAATTGACGGAATAATACGGTAAAAAATGTTTAAAAAGGGCTCACATATCCGCCCCATTAGTTGGCCTAAGCGTGATTGATAAGCGCCCGGGAACCAAGACATTAAAACATAAATCATTAAAAGGATCATATATAGGTAAATTGCCCGATCCAAGATATAATAAAGTCCGCTAATGAAAGCTACCAATTCTGTTCCTCCTTTAATTTAGCCTGAGGAGCATACTAACTTAAACCATCTTGGCGTAACACATCGGACAGATTGCCATCAACTTCAAAATTAGCCGGAGTACAAAGAAAAATCTCTTCACCAACCCGCTCGATTTCACCATTAATTGCAAATACAGTTCCATTTAAGAAATCAACAATCCGTTTTGCTTGTGCCTGATCAATTCGTTTAAAATTCAGTACAACTGCTCGATTACTCATTAAATGTGTCGCAACTTCCTTAACGTCCGAATAAATTCGGGGCTCAAAAATAACTATTTTACTTGCTTTGGCCGGTCCAGCTGTAATTGGAACGACCTTTTGCTTATTAGTTGTCCGTAAATTCGGCGTTTGGGGCTGAAGTGCTTGATTAGTTTTGGTACTAACAGTCGTTTTGGGTGCTGGTGCGATATAATCATCTGCATCATCCGTCATTCCAAAAAACTTACTTAAATTAAATTTACTAGCCATCGCGGTTCCTCCCCAATTTTAGTTAAATAGTGAGTTTATGCATCAAATAAAGCCGTGCCAACACGGACAAAAGTTGCACCCTCAAGAATTGCAATCTGATAATCATGGCTCATCCCCATACTTAACTCACGACAAGGCGCAGTTGGCAATTCTAAAGCTTGCACTTCATCCCGTTTTAACTTAAGTTGATGAAAAAGTTGATGTAACTGCTCATCATTCGCATCCTTGGGAGCCATTGTCATTAAACCGACAACTAGAACCTTGTCATCTACCTTGACTTCCTGCACTAATGGTACAACGTTAGCCAACGAAACACCAGATTTACTCTCTTCCCCAGATACATTGACCTCAATAAAACATTTGACGGGTTGATTTGCCCGTTTCTGAATTTCTGTTGCCAGTTCCAGGCGATCAAGTGAATGCAAATAATCAATCTGATTAATAACCTTTTTAACCTTACGTTTTTGTAACGAACCAATGAAGTGCCACTTTAAATCGTGGTTTTCTTTAAAGGCCAATTGTTTTTCAGCCAAACCTTCCGGCCGGTTCTCAGCAAGATTGGTTACTCCGGCGGCAACTACCTGTTGGGCCTCACTAACCGAATGATATTTTGTTACACCAATTAGAGTAACTTGATCTTGCCGGTTAGCCACCGCCATTGCCCGATCAATTGATTTCTTAACTGCCATGATATTTTTGCTAATTGTCATGAAACTCATCCCTTATTACTGAGAACAAAATTAAATCTGGCTAAACCTTAAATAATCCAAATTTTATCTAATTGCGCCGCCGCTTGAAGAATGGTGGTGTATCTAGACCATTACCATCATCCTTAGAGTTGTCTTGATCATCATTTGCTGTATCCGTCCGCCGGAAAACATCAAAATCTGGTTTTTGTGCATCATTTAGACTGTCATCATTATTAGTTGACTGCCGCCGTGTTGGTTCCTGACGAATATCCCAGTTACCAAACGGATCATCACTTTTACTTGATGTTTGGCGACTTCGAGTTGTTTGGGTCTTATTTTGTTCTGATGGGGTTTGTTTATCAGTTGAATTATTCGTTGACCGTAAAGCCTGTTCAGACCGCTGTTCTCCACGACGATTTCCTTGAATTTTATTGGTATCAATCCCAGTTGCAATGACAGTAACTACGACCTCATCACCAAGATTTTCATTAATTGAAGTCCCAAAAATGATATTGACGTCACTTGTTGAAGCCTGTGAAACAATATCGGAAGCATCCTGCGCCTCAAATAATGATAAATCTGGGCCACCGGTAATATTTAATAATACTTGTTCAGCACCATCAATTGAAACTTCCAATAATGGTGATGAAATAGCCTTTTTAGTTGCCTCAGCCGTACGATTTTCACCGGTTGCCGAACCAATCCCCATCAGTGCAGATCCTTGATTTTGCATAACCGTTTTAACATCAGCAAAATCCAAATTAACGTAGCCAGGTGATGTGATTAAATCAGAGATACCTTGAACACCTTGACGCAATACGTTATCGGCTTCATGGAAAGCCTCCAACATAGGTGTCTTTTTATCAACAATTTCTAGTAATCGATTATTAGAAATAATGACTAAAGTATCAACGTGTTGCTTCATTTCAGCGATTCCCTCAGCGGCATTTTTAGCCCGTTTTGGTCCTTCAAAACTAAATGGTCGCGTTACAACACCAACTGTCAAAGCGCCTAAATCTTTAGCCGTTTTAGCAATAATTGGAGCCGCACCAGTTCCGGTACCACCACCCATACCAGCGGTAACGAAAATCATATCTGCACCTTTTAGAGCTTCCGCTAATGATTCTTCGCTTTCTTCGGCAGCCTTTTGGCCGATTTCAGGTGTTGAGCCTGCGCCAAGTCCCCGCGTTAGTTTCGGTCCTAATTGAATTTTTGTTTCGGCATCAGCACTATCCAACGCCTGAACATCAGTATTAGCCGTAATGAATTCAACGCCCTTGACATCCTCTGAGATCATCCGGTTGACAGCATTGCCACCGGCACCACCAACGCCAATGACTTTAATTATGGCGCCTGTATTTTGATTTGAATCTAAAGAAAATTCCATAAATTGTTCCTCCTATAAGGTTCTGCTGTCATCTACTCAAAGAAATTGCTTAAAAACTTACGAATACCAGAAAAGCTTTCTTTCTTTTCCGTCGTTTGTTTTTCAGTTGTTGTCGTTTCCACAACCGGCTCTTCCTGTTTTTTCACTGTTGTTTTTGTTACTGCCTTTAGATTACCACCTAAAGCACTTTGTGCAAGCAAATCAATTTCGCTGAGGTTTGCCGTATAACTGATCAGACTCAAAGCCTGTGCAAAAGAGGGGTGACGTAACCCCATCTCATCAGGAATATAGAGTTTAACGTTATGCTTGAAAATATCGCTAGCCAATTCGGCAATGCCAGGTAACGCCGTCACGCCACCAGTCATAACGATACCACCAGGTAAATCAAACGCGCCAATCTTTTCTAGTGCCTTATTCATTCGCTCAAAAACTTGAGTCAAACGGGCCTCAATAATTTCTGCCAAATATTTTTCACTTATCGTAACTGGTGCATCCTGACCGACAACTTCAATCGGAAATGATTCCCCCTCAGAAGCCTGCAATGAATCCGCGTAGCCATAATCCCGCTTGATTTTTTCAGCACTATCAAAGGAAGTGTTTAAAACGACCGAAATATCTTTGGTAATGTAGTCGCCGCCTTTTTGATCAACATAAGTATATTTTAACTTGTGATCATGAATAACAGCAGCTGTACTTTGACCACCACCAAGATCAACTAAGACAGTTCCAAAATCTTGTTCCCCATCACTAAGTGCCAACCGGCCCAAACTCAGTGGATTAACAACTAACTGCACCAGCGTTAAACCAGCTCGTTCGATACATTTACGCATATTATGTATAACGGTCTTAGGTGCCGTTAATAACATGCCATGCATCTCTAACCGCACGCCTAGCATTCCCCGTGGATCCTTAATTCCATCAAAACCGTCAACCACAAATTCATCCGGCAAAACCGTTAAGATCTCGCGTTCAGGTGGTAAGTTACGAACTAATGCAGCGGCCGCCACATTTTTAACATCACTATCATTAATTTCTTTTGATTCATCTGCTACCGCGATCATACCTTGACAGGGCTCGATCTCTAATAGGTTGGCTGGAATGCCAGCCGTTACTTCATGAATATCAATATTTGCTTTTTGTTCGGCTTGCTTTACAGCTTTTTGAATGGCGGTTACGGCCTTATCGATGTCTACTACAACACCTCGACTCAAGCCTTCGGAGCGTTCACTCCCCACACCAATAACATTCATTTGCCCTTTAATATACTCTGCGACAATGACCTTTATTGAGGTGGTTCCAATGTCAAGCCCAACATATATGCCAGTGTTTCCCATAAGTTGTGGAACCTCCTTGAAATTAATTACTTTCAAATTTATTTAATTTATACTATATAGTTAAATTTTAACACATTTAAACCGCTTTTTAAAAGTCCTATTTCGCGTTAGCATGCGTGTTAAAACGTTTCTTTATTTAAACGGGTATGAATAAGCACCGACCTCTAAATTAACAACACCCTTTTTCTTCATTTGCTTGGCAATTGAAGGATAATAGCGCATTTTTTTACTAAAGCTTTCTAGGGTCGCATAAACTTGATTACCATCGTTCATGTATAAATGAATTCGTTTTGGATTTAACTTAGTTGGAGCAAAATGAATTTCGGAAATTCCATTTTGAACATCACTTGGCAATCGATTATATTGCTGAACCATCTTCTGTAAAGTTTGCTTATGTTGAAAATTACTATAAACGGAATAATTACCCGCAATCTGATGGCCACTGCCTGAACTTGCTACGCGCCCATTTGCCAAGATTGGGTAATACCGATTGTTCTTTAATAAGATCCCAACCGTTTTATATTCTGTAACGTGCAACGTAACACTATGCAGCCCAGCTATTGACAAACTGAATTGTTTTATTTTTGGTTCTGCCTGCTTAGCCCGCTGACTAATTTTGGTTTGATGTAGCAGAGTATTAATAACAAGATCACTTGACTTAATCCCACTTGCGTCAATAACACTTTGCGTTGAAAGGGTTGTTTTACCGCTATTAGCAACTTGTAAATTTCCAACTTTGCTTATCGGTGATGCAAAGTAAGCAGCAATCAATATGATAATGATAAAAGTAACGAGCAACGCTACTAAGCGATTGACTAAATGATGGTGGCGCAGCTCCTTCAATCGTGGTAATTTACTTTCGATTGTATTTGTTTTTTTAGATTGCTGTTTCTGCTTTTTTTGGTAAGTTTCCCAGGGTGTTAATGCAGATGCTGGATCATCTGGTGTCTTTTTTTGCTTATTCTTTTTTAGCCATTTTTTCCTCATCTGCATCACATCCTTAAATTAGATCTTGCATAACCTTAATAAAACGATCGGCCGCATCTGGTACACCAATCGCTTTAGCATTCTGTCCCATTTCTTGACGTTTAGCTTCATTTTGCATTAAATCATCACTAACCGTCACTAATGTTTCCCCCGTTAATTGTTCTTCAGTCACCAGACGTGCTGCGTTTTTGTCAACTAGACTTTGAGCATTTTTAGTCTGGTGATCATTTGTCACGTAAGGACTTGGAACTAAAATCGAAGGAATACCAAGTGCCGTAATTTCGGCCAGTGAAGTTGCCCCTGCCCGACCAAGTATTACCGCTACATCAGGCAAAATAGTGGGCATATCATCAATGTAAGGGACAATTGCAATATTTGAATTGACCTGCTTACCCTTCAAACTCGCCTGAATTTTGGCAAAATGTACTTGTCCAGAAACAAACAGCACTTGATATTTTTTTTCATTCAATTGTGGTAACGCACTTAAAAATGCCTGGTTGATTCGCTCGGCACCACGACTACCACCAAAAATCAGCAACGTTGGTGCTTGTTGTAAACCAAAATCTTTCAAACGATCATTAGGCTTAATGCCAGCAACTTGTTGTCCCCGCGGATTACCCGTCAATACAATCTTGGTGGCCGGGAACTGATCAGCAACCGCTTGGAATGAAATTGATACTTTATCAACAAAGTGACCTAAAAAACGATTGGTAATACCAGCAACACTATTTTGCTCGTTAATAACCGTCGGAATATGTAACCGCGCCGCCGCATATAATACGGCACTTGAAACGTAGCCGCCTGTGCCAACAACAACATCAGGCTTAAACTGGCGAATCAGCTTTTTGGCCGTCCGAACGCTCTTTAAAAATAAGGTGATTGTTTTAATGTTATCTAGTGACAACGAACGCTTAAAGCCTTGTAATTCAATTGCCGTAAAGGGAATTCCTTTTTGAGGTACAATTTTACTCTCTAAGCCTTTTTTTGTACCAACGTATAATAATTCATCAATTAAATGACGTTCTTTCATTCGCTCAATGACGGCTAGGGCAGGATAGATGTGGCCGCCTGTGCCGCCACCGGAGAAAATAACTCGCATCTTAGTGTCCTCCATTTTCTTTAATCAATTTGGTCACACCATCTATAAATAGTTGTCCACGCACCTCAAAGTTAGGGTATTGATCCCAACTAGCATTAGCTGGAGAAAGCAATACGATATCACCAGGTTGACTCTGCGCGTAAGCAACTGGCAATGCAGTTTCAACATCGTGAACTAACTTAATGTTTTTAATCCCCGCCTGCTCACCAGCAGTTTTCAACAACTCCGCGGTTTCGCCAAAAAGAACCATTGCCTTAACGTGCTCTTTGAGTTCCGGAACTAGTCGATCAAAACTAAAACCACGGTCAAGTCCGCCGGCCAATAACACAACGGGCTGCTTAAAACCATTTAAGGCCATTTGAGTTGCCTCAATGTCAGTTGCCTTAGAATCATTATAGAAACGACGACCCTGCCATTCAGTTAAAAATTGTAAGCGATGCTTAACACCACTAAAGGTTCGTAAAACTTCAGCGATTGCCTCATTACTTTGACCCATCAACTTAGCAACTGCCAAAGACGCCAGTGCGTTTTCAACATTGTGTTCACCAGGGACCTTGATTTCACTAGCCTTTAGAATTGCTTCGCCACGAAAATAAAGAACCCCGTCTTTTTCATAGGCACCATCTTCACTAAGATCCTGACGTGAAAACGGTACTACTTGTGCCTTTGTTTGTTTGCTTAATTCTCGCCACTCGGGGTTATCCCAATTGACAACAAAGAAGTCGGCGGCAGTTTGGTTCATTACAATTCGCATTTTTGCTTTGACGTAGTTAGCACGGCTACCGTGGTAATCAATGTGGGCAGTATAAATATTAGTCAAAACAGCAATCTGCGGGCGTAATTTAGTAATTCCCATCAACATAAAGCTTGAAAGCTCGGTCACCATCACATCATCTGGCGTTACTTTTTGTGCAACCGCACTTGCTGGAACACCAATATTACCAGCAACATAGGCTTGTCCCTTTTGGCGGCCGTAATTCAGCATCAATGAAATCATTGTCGTTGTTGTTGTTTTACCATTTGTCCCCGTAACACCAATTAATGGCGCCTCGGAAACCTCATAGGCAAGTTCAGGTTCAGTAATAATCGGAATATTCTTTTTAATGGCACCAGCGACTAACGGGTTAGTGTACGGAATACCAGGATTTTTTACCATCAGTACGAAGTCTTCATCTAATAAGGCTAATGGGTGACTCCCCGTAATAACCCGAATTCCTTCTGCTAATAAGGATTGGGCGTCAGGATTATCATCAAACTTTTTTTTATCATTAACGGTGACTAACGCGCCTAGTTTAGCTAACAAGCGTGCTGCATTAACCCCACTTTTGGCCAATCCTAAGACAAGGACTTTTTTATTTTTATAGTCCGTTACACGTTTCAAAATTAAGACTCCCTTTTACATTTTAATTATAAGAACAAACTTAAGTATATAATTGAACAAACTAGACTAAAAGCCCAGAACGTCAAAACAACACGCCATTCTGACCAACCTAGCATTTCAAAATGATGATGAATGGGCGTCATTTTAAAGACGCGCTTACCCGTTAAATGAAAGACGGAGACCTGAATCATCACGCTTGCCGTTTCAATCACAAAGATCAGACCAATAAGAAGCAAGGACAGTTCACGGTGCAGTAAGATTGATACAGCAGCAAGTGCACCACCCAATGCTAGTGAGCCAACATCCCCCATAAATATCTTGGCCGGCTTATGATTAAACCAGAAAAACGCAATTAGACCACCTAAAATTGTTAAGCAGAAAATCAAGATATCCGTCCGGCCTTCATGCTGTGCAATAATTGCGTAAGTTGCAAAGGCAATCGCCGCTGTACCAGCCACTAGGCCATCTAGACCATCAGTTAAATTAACCGCGTTCGAAAACCCAACCAACCAGAATAAGACGAAGAATAAGTATAAAACGCCTAAGTGCAATGATCCAAGGCCAGGAACATTTATTGCGAGTGGAAAACCTTCGTGAACGTAGACAATAAGAAAAATAACGCCACCAATAATCTGACCCAATAGCTTTTGCCAAGCACGCAACCCTAGATTACGCTTTTCAAATAGCTTAATTGAATCATCCATAAAGCCCAGACCGCCATATAAAACAAGAATAAACAAGGTAATCCAGCTACTCAGGGTCATTTGATGCTGCCATAAACTAACCCAAATAGTTGAAATAACACTTGCAATTAAGAAAACAAGGCCACCCATAGTTGGTGTCCCTGATTTTTTTTCGTGCCAAGAAGGGCCCTCTTCTCGAATAACTTGCCCTTCTTTTTTCATTCTAAAATAGCCAATAAATAACGGCATTACAATGAAAGTTAACGCAAAACTACTAACAACTGGTATTAACATCTTTGTAAATTGCATACGTTTTAAAACTCCCTAATTTATCATGGTTGTAGTGTAACTGTAATTTCCTTGGTTGAATCTAGTAGACTTTTTGCGGCTAGATCTTGCTTTGTAACGTAGCCTGTTCCACTGATTTTTACCGATTTACCCGTAATTTCCGCAAATTTTAGAACATCACTCTTAGACCAGCCGGTCATGTCTGGCATTGTCATAGCACCATTAGTCATAACAAAAACATGCTGATTGCTCAGAACCTTTTCACCTGCTTGTGGTAATTGTTGAACAACCGTATTCCCGGTACCAATCTGAACCGGTTTTAATTGCGCCTTGGTCAAAGTAGACACACTATCGTTTACGGCTTCCCCACTAATTTTTGGCATTGTCGCCTGATCCGTTTTAGTTGTCTTGCCTTGATTATATTCCAATGCTCGTTTCATCATTGGATTAAAGATTTCCGATAGAATTTTTTCAGGTGACTCTGTCATATTTTGCGGCTGTTTCATCGTAATGTAAAGGACATATTGCGGATTTTTTGCCGGCGCCATACCAACAACGGAAAAAATGTAGTTATTATCTCCCGTTAAGTAGCCACCACCATTGGCCGTACTAATTTGAGCGGTCCCAGTTTTTGCCGCGATTCGGTAACCAGGAATTTTATAAACTGCACCCGTCCCATAATTCTTATAAACAACATCCTGCATATCCTTTAAAACTTGCTTTGTGGTACTCTTTTTAACTGGATGACCAACCGTTACTGGCTTATACTTCGTCGTTTTACCGGTCGTCGGATTAACAACCTTGTCGATTATCTGTGGTTTCATTTCTTTACCATCATTAGCAATTGCCGAATAACCTTGCATCATTTGCATCGCCGTTACATTAATTCCTTGACCAAATGATGTGATTGCTTGATCAGAGGCACTCTTAAATTGAATACTGCCTGAAGATTCACCGGACAAGCCAGAATTAGTTGATTGTAAGAACTTAAATTTCTTAATGTACTCCAACCACTCTTTTTCTCCAAGAATTTGTTCTAGATGAACAAAGCCAACGTTACTAGAACGTGGAAATGCCTGGGCGTAAGGGATTGATCCCCAACCAGTTGTGTTCCAATCATGGATGGTACTACCACCGACTTGTACTTGACCAGAAGTATAGTACGAATTAGGTGGATATTTACCGGCATCAATAATCGACGCCAGTGTAAAGACCTTCATAACTGAGCCAGGTTCGTAGGCATCCTCAGTAAGCGTATCCCGCCAAAAACTTCCCAGACTAGCACCCGTTTGTGGATTAAACGTTGGTCGTTGGGAAGCAGCCAAAATCTGACCAGTTTTGGGATTCATTAAAATGGCGTTAAAACCCTTAGCATCATATTTAGTTTGTGCTTTAGTCAATAGTGTTTCCAAATATGATTGCAAACGTGAATCAATTGTTAAATAGACGTCACTACCATTCTTGGCGGCCTTTTGTTTAACTTTTGTATTAGGCAGCTGGTAGCCATAAGAATCCTTCTTAACTTGTTTAACCCCATTTGTACCACTAAGAATTTTATTATAACTTTTTTCGATCCCCATTACACCAGTTAAGGCGGTCGTACTAGTCCCCGCCTTACTGGTTGTACTTTGCTGGGCCAATCCAATTTGGTGCGACGCAAAGGTGCCATTAGGGTATAGACGTGCCGGTGTTTCGGTAAAATAAACGCCCCGCAAGTTATGATTTTCAATTTCTTGCTTAATGGCCAAGGATAACCCCTGACCAGCAGTCCCAAACTCCACTTGGAACGTTTTTTTATTTTGTGGATTCAAAGTTTTTAAAATATCTTTTTTACTCATGGGTAAGTACTGGCTTAAAACAGTTGCTACTTTATTCTTATCGGTTACATACAACTTCTTATCATTTGACCCCGTATACCGGTGATCAATAACGGCATAGATCGAATAAGAGGTTGAATCCTCCGCAATCGGGTTTCCCATGGCATCAAAAATAGTCCCGCGATTTGCCTTGAGGACACTGTCATCTTGGTAAAGAGCTTCAGCCTTTTTAGTTAAATTCTGGTCATCAATTTTGCCGCTTGCTACGATATAAGAAAAACGAAAGATAAATAAAAGGAAGATGGCTACCACGGCGAAAAGAAACGCACCACCAATGATTTGGCGGTTGCGGCGTGGATTCCTTTTATTTATCAATCGTTTATTTTTGGAAGACTTCATCTATTTAACATTCCTTATATTTGCTTCATTTAAGGACAAACCATCACGTGCAGCGACATCGTTTAAATGATTAGACTGCATCAACTCATTAATTTCTTGCTTATAATTCGTATTTTGTAATTGGAGTGCCGTAACCGACTGACCAATATCTTGCAGGTGTTGTTGTGCTGAAGACACCGCAATTTTACTAGAAACAATCATCGTACAAAGCGATACCAAGACAATGCCTAACGTAACCATCAAAGTCCGCTCAAAAGCGGAAATGGCGACGTGACTCGCTGGCGTTGCAACTGGCTGTACCTGTGGTGTTTCTTGTATATGTATATCTGGTTGGGTCACACTTGGGGCTACCGGGTCCGCTAATGAAGAGAAATCTCTTGCTGCACTTTCATCTGCCATACTCATCCACATCCTTGATTCAAATTCGTTTATTTTTGTACTTGTTTTTCTGCTACACGCAACTGTGCACTTCTTGAACGCCGATTCTTTTCTATTTCCGTAGCCGTCGGTAAGATGGGCTTTTTGGTAATGATTTTAAGCTCAGCCTGTTCCCCGGCACCCATAATTGGCAACCCACGAGGAATTTCTGGTGTCCGCGCGTGATCACGAAAAATGGTCCTGACCAAACGATCCTCTAACGATTGGAACGTAATAACCGCAATTCGACCATTAACGTTTAATAGCTTAATTGCCGCTTCAAGTGATTCTTCAGCGGCACCCAGCTCATCATTAACGGCAATTCGAATTGCCTGAAATGTCCGTTTGGCTGGATGACCACCCTTTCGCCGGGCAGCCGCTGGAATTGCGTGTTTCACAGTTTCTGCCAACTGAGTTGTCGTTTCAATTGGTGTCACTGCTCGATCACGCTCAATCGCTCGTGCAACTCGCTTAGCAAACTTATCCTCACCGTAACGATAAAGAATCCGTTCCAAGTCGGCGTAAGGCCAATCATTAACAATCTCGCGGGCCGTTAAAGCGGCACTTTGATCCATCCGCATATCTAACGGCGCCGTTAGCTTATAGCTAAACCCACGCGCAGCCTCATCAAACTGTGGTGAAGAAACACCTAAATCATAGATGATACCATCAATCTGATTTACTTGGTGTTGGGCCAAAGCCTGACTTAAATTACGAAAATTATCCTTAATAAAAGTTACCTGACCACTATTAACATAAGGCGCCAATCGCTTTTTTCCATTGGTAATTGCCTCTTCATCCTGATCAAAAGCAAATAAATGACCATTCTTAGCTAACTTAGAAAGAATCAATTCACTATGTCCACCGCCACCTAATGTTGCGTCAACGTAAACGCCATTGGGCTTAAGCTGCAGGCTAGCAACCGTTTCGTTTAATAAAACTGTTTCGTGCGTAAAGGCCATTCTAATTACTCCTAAAAATTAAAAGTCAAAATCCAATAAATTCTCGGCAATATCATCAAAATTCTCTTCGGCGTCATCGCTAAACTGTTCCCACTTGGCTTCATCCCAAACTTCAATTCGGTTAGAAACACCAATTAGAACACATGCTTTAGTTAGACCTGCGTGCTTGGTCAACGCCTGCGGAATATTAATTCGGCCTTGTTTATCAAGTGTACATTCCGTTGCTGCTGAATAGAGGAAACGGACAAAGGCACGGGCATCTTTCTTAGTTAATGGCAACTTTCCTAATTTTCCTTCTAAAATCTGCCATTCATCCATTGGGTACCCAAATAGGCAACCATCCATACCACGTGTAAGAATGAAATTTGTCCCTAAACCATCACGAAATTTCGCCGGAATAATTAATCGTCCCTTTTGATCAATCGTATGGTGAAATTCGCCCATGAACATTGCCTTCACCTCTATTTGTGCACAAATTTAGTCTACCACATCCCCCCACTTTCTACCATACCCATACCTAAAATTGTTAAATCTAGTGTTAATAGGGTTTTACCCGCATTTTTAGCTAAACCAAAACCCCTTTTAAATAAATTTAAGTAATAATTAGCAAACTTAATTATTGCCCCCGTAATTAGCGAACGCCTAAAAAAATAGGACCCCCGCTAAAAGCAGCGGGAATCCTATTTGAACACGCTTCACCTTAAAAATAACAATAGACAGCCTAAATAACCAATGAAGCCTAAAATGAACACCAACCGCCACCAAAGTTTAAAAAAGGTACGGTAAATAATTTCGCCACGCTGAATGGCCAAAAAGATTGCTGCAAAGATACCGACTAACATGACCAAGATGACAATTAAGCTAGTGGCAGTGTAATTTAGCTGTAGCTTAATCGCTCGGTCACAGGCAATTAACAAGAAAGGTGTCATTAAATCAATCGGGTTAATCCGTACCCGTGGTAATAAGTGGTGAACAACTAAACCGAGAATCAAGACAACTTCCGGCAAAATAAGAAAAATTATTGTTACCATCATCAACCTACTTTCTAGCTATAATTTTACCGTTGTTTTTCTTAACGTAAAGTCTTTTCTTGAATAGTTAGTTATAATGGTAAAAAGAAACAAGGAGGGTTACCAATGATTGAACGTTTTTATACAGCCACTGATGGTACACTAAGACCAACCACCACCTTACAAAAAAACTGCTGGCTACACGTTGAGGCACCAACACCTGCAGAGATTGAAAGTCTAGTTGACCATTTTGCTGTCCCCCGCGACTACTTAACCGCCGTTTTGGATGACCGTGAAAATCCACGTGCTGAGGGTATCGAACAAGCCACCGATGAAAAGCCGGCCTTGATCTTACTTCATTTTCCCCATGAAACGATTAGTCCCTTAGGTTATCGCGAACTAACAACCTACCCTTTTGCGATCATTTTAACACCGCAAGCACTAATTACCGTAACTAACCGTCCGGCACTATTTGTTCAGGATTTTATTGTTCGCAAGGAACATCACGTTAACACTAATGAACACGAAAATTTTGCGTTACATTTGTTATGGTATATTTGTCATAGTTACGTTAGTTACTTAGAACAAATCGGCAGCGAAATGGCACACCTTGAGAAATCTTTATCAGTTGCCAGTGGTAACAATGAGCTTTATCAACTAACTGCCATGCAAAAAAGTCTGATTCAATTTCAAATTGCCTTAAAACGAAATCAACATTTATTAAATGAACTACAAACAACCGAATTCTATTTTGAAAGTGATCCATTTTCAGCGTTACTCCAAGACGTTATGATTGAAAGCGACCAGGCCCAAACGATGACTTTCCGGCAAAAATCCATTCTCGATGAATACAATAATATGGTATCCTCAGTCGTCTCCAATAACCTCAATATTATTATGAAAGTTTTAACATCGATCACAATCATCTTAACAATTCCAACGATAATCGGGGGTATTTACGGGATGAACGTTAGACTTCCTGGCGCCGCATTAGCCCACGCCTTTAGCCTAATCATGCTTATCACCTTGATTATTTGCTGGCTATCGGGCTATTGGCTACGAAAGCGAAATTTCTTTTAATCCATTGCATTCTAAGGTTAAACACGTTAAACTGTTGGTAAAATTAAGCTATGAGGTGGAACCTAAATGAAAAAGGAAACCAGTACATTTACAAAGTTGACGAAAGTTATTATTTGGATCATGCTTTTTGCAACCGTTGGCGGTGTTGTTCTTGGCGCGGTCGGTTCACTAGGCTTATTATAATTGGCTTTTAGGCTATCTGATTGAAAATCATAATTTATGCAGTACATTAAAGGGATTACAGCAAACACTAGCGTTTGCTGTAATCCCTTAATTTTATGTCTTCAAATATTTTATAATTACAAAGAATCCACGATAACTGTTAATTAGTGCCTGTAAAAGCTTTAAAGGTATCTCGTGGTGAAAATAATCGTGCCGAAGCTCTGGCTAATAGAACAATTAAAACACCTGACAGAATTGTGTTGGCCAAAGCACTCCCACCGTTAACGGCCAGGGAATAAAGCCAAGGATTCATTCCTTTAGGTGCGTATGATCCCCAGTAGATGACACCGGCCAAGAAATGACAGAAATACTTAACGATTACGCCTAGTAATGTGTACCCCAGTGCAATACCGATAATACGATTATGTGCCTGAGCCGTAATAGCACGTCGCAGTGGTGCCGCTCCGAGACCAATCAGGCCAACAACACTAAAAGCAACTGGATATTCCAAAACGCCTTGTAGTGGGTTCAAAAATCCACCATCACCAAAGCCACGTAAAAATAAATCTAACAATCCCCAAACTAACCCGGTTGCCAGTCCCGCTTTGGCCCCGCGCCGCAGGCTAAAAATTGCAACTGGAATTACACCGTACGATAAATTAATCCAAGGTCCAATTGAATGTGGAAAATACTCTAAGGCCATCGCCATTGCAGCAATGATTGCACCTTCTACCCAAATATGTAACCGTCGATCTGACATAAAAAAATCCTCCCTTAGACTAAAAACAAACCACAAGAGGGGAAACACTAACTAGCCACAAATTCCTTCGCATGTACTAACATAACAGGTTCTAAGGGTCTGAACGAATCACTCTCAGCCAAAAAGGCTCCCCTCTGTGGTGTTGCTTTATTTAATTATTAAACCGCTTTTATGATATTGCTTAGCTGGCCATTTGTCAACTAAAATAACTAATCGTATTCTAATCCCAATTGCGTTTCTTATGAGTTTTTGCTATGCTAATACTAATTTTATTTTAACCTTAGGGAAAGAAGTGGATTGGTTGTGAAAGTCGCAAAATTTGGGGGTAGTTCGCTAGCCACAAGTACGCAGCTCCAAAAAGTCATTAAGATCATCCGGGCAGATAGTAAACGAAAGGCAATTATTGTTTCGGCGCCTGGTAAACGTTTTTCCGGTGACCAAAAAGTAACCGATCTATTAATTAAATACGCACAATTGGTACTCGCAAAAGAACCTGTTACAGAGGTTCAGCAACAAATCTTGGCCCGCTATCAGGAAATTGCCACCGGCTTTGACTTACCCGCAAGTGAGTTTCAACCAATTAGTGAACATATCTTAAATTTACCTAACCAAACTTATAAAAATGATGCCTACTTGTTGGATGCTTTTAAAGCGGCTGGTGAAGATAATAACGCCAAATTAATTGCCGCAATTTTAAATCACCTTGGTGTGCCTAGTCACTACCTTAGCCCAAGCGAATCTGGCCTAGTTGTTAGCGATCACCCCGGCGATGCCCAAGTACTAGAAGAAAGTTACGCAAAACTCGCTACCTTTAAAAAGAGTAAAAAAATCCTTGTCATTCCCGGATTTTTTGGCTACACCGAAAACGGTGATATCTGTACTTTTTCACGTGGTGGTTCCGATATTACCGGTGCCATTTTCAGTCGTGCCTTTAAGGCTGAATTGTACGAGAATTTTACGGACGTTAACGCAATTTATGCCGCGGATCCCCACATTGTCCCGAATCCTGAACCAATTGATCACCTAACTTTCCGTGAAATGCGTGAACTATCTTACGCTGGCTTCTCTGTTTTTCATGATGAAGCATTAATTCCTGCTATTGAAGGTGGAATCTCTGTCCGCGTGAAAAATACGAATCAGCCAACAAAACCTGGTACGCTAATCTCCGCACGTAAAATCTACGATGCCAAAAAACCGATTTCTGGAATTGCAAGTGACGCCGGATTTTTAGGTATTTATATTCGCAAATACCTCATGAATAAACAAGTTGGCTTTGTTGCAACTATTTTGCAAATCTTGGCTAAACATCACGTCAGTTTTGAACATATCCCTTCCGGAATTGATGATCTCACCGTCATCATTCGTGAAAGTGAGCTGACACCTGAGCTCGAACCAAAAGTACTGCATGATATTCGTGAGGCCATTCATCCAGACGATCTGCGAATCATTCATAACTACGCTTTAGTTATGATTGTCGGTGAAGGTATTCAAGATCATATTGGAATGATGGCCAAGGCAACCAATAGTATCGCTCAATCGGGGGTCTCTATCGTTACGCTTGACCACGGTGCTTCACCCGTTTCAATTATGTTCGGTGTTCGTGAAAAAGACGCCCAAAACACCGTTCGCGGCTTGTACAAAACATTCTTTAAAGCAGATAAATAAAAGCAATTAAAAAGTGACCCTAAGACTGTTTATTTCAGCCTTAGGGTCACTTTTTAATTGGCAAACCAACTCAGTCGTTTTTTAATTGCCGTAATTAGCGGGGTTAATGGTGTCATCCTCGCCAAACCACTTACGACTAATCTTAGCGATTGTCCCATCCTTATATAAAGCTCGCAGCGACGCATTAATTCTCTTTTGCATCGTTTTATCAGACTTACGCATTCCTACCGCAAAGTTTTCTGGCGCAAAATTGCCTTGTGTGACTTGATAATCTTTGCGGTTTGCTTGGTGGGCAATATAATAATTGGCGTAAACGCGGTCAATTAGCATCCCTTGAATTCGGCCAGCATTTAGATCAATAAAGGCCTCGTTAAAGGTATCGTACAAAACTGGTGTTTGCTTATGGATGTACTGCTTTAACAGTTTAGGATTACTTTCAAGACTGCTATAACCCGATGAGCCCGTTTGAACACCCAATTCTTTTCCCTGCATTTGTTGAAAACTATTGATGTTATTTTTCTTTAAGGTCACAAGAATTTGCTTGTTTTGCAAATAATCATCGGAAAAACGCACCACACGTTTACGCTCTGGCGTAACGGTATAACCATTCCAAATTAAATCAATGGTGTGGTTCCGTAATTCAGTAGCGTTCATTGACCAATCAATTGTTTGAAAATCAACTTTGATTCCGTAACGTTTGAAAACTGCCCGGGCTAAATCAATATCAAATCCTTTTAATTGACCATCCTTGGCCCGAAAACCCATTGGTACAAAACTATCATCAAGCCCCACAACAACGCGCTTGTTTTGTTTAATGGTTGACCAACTATCAGATGTCATTTTCTTTTGGGAACACCCACTTAAACCAGCCAACGAAAAAAGCATCAGGAGACTCAGAATAATTAAACTTACTCGTTTACGCATATCGCTTACCTCCTATAGTGCTTCAACCCGTTTAATATTATCAGCAATTTGTTTGGCAAAGTCCAAATCATGGGTAACCACTAACTGAGTCATTCCGTCGGCCTTCAATCCTAAAATCATCTTTTCGACTTCTTGCCGTAAATCAGGATCCAAGGCACTTGTTGGTTCATCATAACAAAGAATTCGAGGTTGCATTGCTAATGCTCGTGCTAACGCAACTCGTTGTTTTTGGCCACCAGATAACTGATAAGGATAAAGCTGCTCTTTACCGTCCAACCCCAAGCGCTTCAACAAGTCCAATGCCTGTTTACGTGCTGCATCCTTATCCTTTTTTAAGGCCAGCATTGGTGCCAAAGTAATATTTTCTAAAACGTTTAAATTCGGGAAAAGCTGAAAGTCCTGAAAAACAACCCCAGTAACACTGTCATTGTCACGATTGATGTAGGGATCAAATGGCTTACCATCCAACTGTATTTCACCAGAATCAATTCGTTCTAGGCCACTAATACAACGTAAAAGTGTCGTTTTACCAGCACCTGATGGACCAACAATTGCTAAGATTTCGCCTTGATTAACCGTTAAATTAAAATCATTTAAAATTGTTTTTCGTCCATAACGTTTTGATACTTGTTTAAGCTCTAACATTTCGGCCACCCCCTATTTAAAATAACTGTAGTGATTCTCGACTCGTTGTTGGATAAACGTTAAAACCGCCGTCAACAATAAGTAAATAATGCCAACTAAAAGCAACGGTAACAAGGTAACATCCCGCGACGTTGCAACATTACCTGCTCGGAGTAAATCACCCAGTCCAATCACGTAAACTAACGAAGAATCTTTCACTAAATTAATGACTTCATTACCAATAGATGGTAAAACAATCTTCATAACTTGGGGTAAGACAATTTTTCGAATTGTTTGCCAGTAAGTTAGCCTTAAAACCCGTGCGCTTTCATACTGCCCACGATCAATCGATTGAAGGCCACCACGAAAGATTTCGGCAAAGTAGGCAGCGTAATTAATGATAAAAGCGAATAAGGCCGCGTTGTAACGTTGAAAAACAATTCCAATAATTGGTAGGCCGTAGAAAACAACGATTAACTGTAATAACAACGGCGTCCCCCGCATAATCCAAACGTAAATTCCCAGTAAATCCTTTAGTGGTTTAAAGTGAGAAGCACGCCCTAATCCAACAATAATCCCCAACGGAATGGCCCCAATTAAGGTAAAAATAAAAATTGATAACGTCATTTGAACGCCTGACAATAATGATGGCATGATTTGCATTGCGTAGTGCCACTGACCAGCTAAATTCATAATATTCCCTCCTCATAATTAACGGTAATAAAAAAGTCCTCGAAAACAGTCTCTGCTTTCGAGGACGAGTTAACGCGGTTCCACCCCAATTCGTGATTACTTCACAATAATCACCTCAAATAGTTGCCAATAAACACTAAAAAATAAAAAAGTCCCCTTAACATCAAACGATGCTAAGAGGACGAAAATTATCGCGGTTCCACCTCAAGTTCGTAACTAGCTCACACCAGTTACCTCAAGTAGTTTATTAGTAACTACAGCTATAACGGGCTTATCCCGTACTTGCTTACTATCTTCAGCAGGTAAACTCCCAGATGTGTTTTCACCACCAATAGTCATTTCTTTACACCAACCAGAAACTCTCTACAGAACTATCAGGGTTACTTATCCGTTCACTGTTTTTATATTATGAGAATAACATTAGCAGTATTTAATCTAACTGTCAACTCAAAATATTAATTGTGACTTTTTTTATGACCAAATAATCGTTGCCAGAAGCCAACTTTCTCTTCTTTGATGGACATCAAAGGAACAGTCTCCCCTAAAATTCGCCGGGCAATATTGCGGTACCCCTTGCTGGCCAAATTCTTAGGATCTAAAACAACTGGGTCCCCGTGATTAGAGCTAGAAATGACACCATCATCGTCAAGTACAATTCCTAATAGTGAAATTGATAAATGTTTGGTGATTTCATCAATATCCATAACTTCTCCATCGTCCATCATGTGTGTCCGAATTCGATTGATAATCAACCGTGGTTCTTGTTTCATTTCCTTTTGCTCCAACAAGCCAACCACACGATCAGCATCACGCACGGCCGAAATCTCGGGAGTCGTTACGACAATGGCACCATCAGCCCCGGCAATAGCATTTTGGAATCCCTGTTCAATACCGGCTGGGCAATCTAGAATAATGAAATCAAACTCATCCTTTAATTCATCGACTATTGCTTTAACTTCATCGGGTAATAATGCATCCTTATCCGTGTTTTGAGCGGCCGGTAATAAATATAAATTATCCTCAAACCGTTTATCCTTAACTAAAGCCTGGTGGAGCTTTGCACGACCACGGGCAACGTCAACAATATCATAAATAATTCGGTTTTCTAGGCCCAAAACAACATCTAGGTTACGTAACCCAATATCTAAATCCATTAAACAAACACGCTTGTCTAACAATGCTAAAGCAGTTCCGATATTAGCACTGGAAGTTGTTTTACCCACACCACCTTTGCCTGATGTGATTACAATTGCCGTTCCCATAATTATGCCTCCCCAATCTTATTGTACAGTCGTGGTCGAATTGCTTTCAGATTATCCAAGGTTGAATAGTCCAACAAATGTAAATCATTAATGTACGCAACCGAACGACCGTCAAAATGTCGTTCTTCATCCGCAATAATGCCCACACTACCAGAAATACGAACCTGAAAAGCATCAGTTAAATCTCCGACAATCAAAGCATCTTCATTATCTGGGAACCCCGCCTGAACAACACCTTCACAAACACCCAACAGGAAAACACTGCCAGTTGCTTTTAAAATACCGCCATTATGTATCTGACCAATAAAGAGCACGTCACCTTCAACGTCAATTTCTTGACCACTACGAATAATTGCACGATTTAAATGCACGTTATCTTGTTGTTTCCAATTTTGTGCAGCCTGGTGCGTCATAACACTGGCCTCAATTGTTGTTACTTGAAATTGAGGGTACTGTTCAATCAAGGCGTAAATTTGCTGTTGCTGCTTTTCCGTTAACAACCGATTCTCGGTTTTAATCGTAAAATTTATAATTTTATTACCTGGTACCTTTTTTTCCTGATTTAAACGAACAAATAAATCAGTCAATTCCGTCATAATCCCTGAAATTGCGCTATCTTGTTTTAACGTAATCTGATAACCATCCTGACGGCCTTTTAAAATGACATCTTGCATCCTGCCACTCCCCATTTTAAAACAATTTTCTTAATTTCAAATAATTCCAAATTTAACTTTAAACTGTTGTTCCACCTAATTTTAGCAATAACTGTCTTAAAGGAAAATAGAGAATTACAAAGTACACTAAATTTAGCAGTAAAGTTGGACCTAAAACATCCGGAATAAAGTTAGCCAAAGTAGCCGTTGTTAGTCCCATGAAACGGTTCATACCGTAAACAAAGCTTTCTAAAATCGTTAGTTCAATTAAATAAATAGCCCCAATTGCGATCGCTGTAGGTGTAAAATAAACCCGAATTTGTCGTGTTAGATAGACAATTAAAGGAAATAAAAACGTATATACACCTAAAATACCAGTATAGAAACTATCATAGAACAAACCGATAATAAACGCCCATAATAATAAATGTTTCATATCCGGCAAGAAAAAGGAAACTAACACTAAACCTAATAATACCAACCGACTAATCATAACATCTGGGTAATTATAAAAATGGCTAGTAAAAATAGTACTCAAACTACCATCAAATAACATCAATCCAAAAAGCAGTACTGGTACCCAAATCTGAATTTTTGATCGCATTATTAATCCCCCTTAATCTGGCGATTAATAACCGTAACAACCGTGAAATTATTTAAATTAGTAGCTGGTTCAATCCCAACAGACAAAGCTAGACCATAATCATCATGCTTAATCAAATTAACTTTCCCAATGAAAAGCCCCCGTGGTGTTAAACCACCTAAGCCAGAAGTCTCGACAGTATCACCCTTGGCGACTTTTGCGTTGGAATTCAACTGGGTCATCGTAATTTGTCTTGTTCGACCATTATAACCAGAAATAACACCGTTAACTGTCCCGCCATTTTTAGTCGTAATTTCAGCTGCAAAACGATTAGAAGTCTGACTATCAGTACTAATCAGTTGAACCTTAGAATTGGTTTTATTGACTTCGACTACCCGACCGATTAATCCTGAGCCCGCCATTACTGGCATATCTTTTTTTATCCCATTAATTTGACCACGATTTATAATAACGTAGTTTTGCCAACTTGCTGGCGAACGTGTTAAAACGGCGGCGGAAATTTGGCTATAATCCGTCAAAGTTTTATTAAGTTTCAGCTGCTTTTTTAGTTCTTTATTTTCGTGTTGTAACGTTTGGTTTTGAATTTTGGTTTGCGCTAAATCATCAACTTGCGTTTTTAATTGCGCATTTTCCTGATAAGTATTAATTAATGTTCCCACCGAAGTAAATCCGTCCTTGATTCCATTAGTTGGAACCGCGACAACGTGGTCCAAAACACCAACAACATCATTCCCAAATTGTTGAACCAGGGGTGGCGTCTTCTGATTATTACGAACAGTAACCGAATACGCCATGAGGCCCATACTGATAATGATTGCAATCATGACAATAATTAATTTTCGGTTTGAAAAAAACTTCTGCATTGGTTTACCCCCATAAAATCGACATGAAGAAGGCGGGAATCTTTTCCCGCCTAGAGAGTGTTTGGAAAAGCGTTCAGGTTCTACTTCGCACTTGAGGACTATTACTGGCCTCATCGACGATGTTGATCGGACTAAGATAGACCAAGGCCCGAATTGCAGCCTGGACCGTATTTTCCAAACATGGCCTAGTATCGGCTAACGTTTCTTCATCACATCAATATTCTTAAGTGATTCACCGGTTCCAATTGCAACACAATCCAATGGGTCTTGCGCAATAAAGACTGGTACTTTAGTTTCATCAGCAATAACCTCTGGTAGGTGCTTCAACAGAGCGCCACCACCAGTTAATACAATTCCGTGGTCAATGACATCCGCCGCAATTTCTGGTGAAGTCTCTTCTAAGGTTTCTTTAATTGCCACAATAATCTCTGCCACAACTTCTTGAATCGCCTTAGCAATATCAACAGCGCTCACTTCAACTGTCTTGGGTAAACCAGAAATCAGATCACGACCACGAACGGTAATATTATCGCCCTTAGCAGCCTTCTCAACGGAAGCCGAACCGACCTGGACCTTGACATCTTCGGCAGTGCGTTCACCAACTAATAAATTAAAGTTTTGGCGAATATAATAAATAACGGCCTCATCAATTTTATCGCCAGCCATTCGAATCGAACGACTTGAAACAATGCCGCCTAAAGAAATCGTGGCAACATCCGTTGTCCCACCGCCGATATCAACAACCATGCTACCAGTTGGATCCATTACGGGT
Organism: Loigolactobacillus backii; assembly: GCF_003946275.1. Lineage (GTDB taxonomy): Bacteria > Bacillota > Bacilli > Lactobacillales > Lactobacillaceae > Loigolactobacillus > Loigolactobacillus backii. Next base: position 13,156 of record NZ_RHNQ01000004.1, on the reverse strand, counting down.
AGCCCGGCCCCGATTGCAGCAGCAAATGGTTCTTCGATTACGTAAGCATCACGTGCACCAGCCACGCGAGTTGCATCGATAACCGCCCGCTTTTCAACCTCGGTTACGCCACTCGGCACACAAACCATCACGTAAGGTTTACCATTTGAGCGCCCTAAAGCCTTTTCCATAAAGTATTTCATCATGGCCGCGGTTGTATCGTAATCAGCAATAACGCCATCTTTCATCGGCCGAATGGCAACAATGCTGCCCGGTGTTCTACCGATCATATCACGTGCTTCCGTACCAACGGCAACAACGTCACCTGTTTTTGTATTCTTGGCAACGACTGACGGTTCACGGAGTACGATTCCTTTACCGTCAATGTAAACTAATGTATTGGCAGTACCAAGGTCGATCCCTAGATTTTTTGTTCCTAATCCGAACACAATATTCTCTCCTTCAATGATCGCTTAATTAGTGCATTCATTATTATCAATTTAGTATAAGTTAGTGGCATTATAACACACTTCAACCACCGATTGGTTCTTCACCTATGGTCTATCATACCGAATATTAGTAAGAATGATAAGCCCTTTTCAAAACTTAAAGCTTTTTTAGATAAAGCAAACGTTACCATTTAAAAATTGATTAAAAATTAGTACTACTTGTAGAAATCGACTTGCAATTTCACCTCAAAAAAATAAGAGTCTAGGGCTTACCCCCAAACTCTTAATCTAATCATCATTAAGCTTTAACAACATTAACTGCTTGTGGGCCGCGATCGCTTTCTTCAACATCAAAAGTTACTGCCTGACCTTCATCAAGTGTCTTAAAACCTTCATCTTGAATTGCGGAGAAATGAACGAATACATCGCTGCCGTCTTCTCGTGAAATAAAACCAAAGCCCTTCTCGGGATTGAACCATTTAACTGTACCGTGTTCCATAGTATAAAATCCTCCTCGTGCCAATAAGACACTATAAATTTGTAATTCCGATTGGTACGATGGGGAAAGCCCTACTAATGAAACTTCGATCCACTACCTAATAAGAATACAAAGTAATTTTACCATGCCAAATTTACAATAACAAGCGAACACGACTAAAGATCTCCGCGTTCTTTCAGACTTAAATAATCTTTCCCAACAATGAGGTGATCAAGTAACTCAATTCCCATTAATTGACCACAATGGGCCATTCGCTGGCTAAACTTAATATCGTAACTGGACGGTTCCGTCTGCCCGCTGGGATGATTATGTACTAAAATAAAACGAGCCGCAGAAACATCAAGCGCTGGTGCCATGATTTCCCGTGGATGAGCAACTGATGAATTTAAAGTTCCCGTAAAAATTGTTTTTTCTAACAAGATTTGATTCTTAGTATCTAAATACAAAACAATCAGTCGTTCTTGCGTCATTCCCGCTAATTTTTTAATCATCAATTCACCAATTTGTCTGCTGGAAACAATGACCCCATAGCGAAAGGTTGCCGCCTGACAGACCCGCTGGCCAAGCTCAATTGCCGCCTTTAATAAAACTGCCTTTGTTACCCCGACACCCGTAACCGTCTGCAATTCAGCCGGAGTGGCCAACGTTAGATTGGTTAAGTTAGGGTAACGACTTAAAAGTGTCGCGGCAACCATCATCACTGGCTGCTGTTTCGTCCCTGTCCCTAATAAGATTGCCAATAACTGTTGGTTGGACAAAGTAGCCGCGCTAGTTTGTAAGAGTTGTTCTCGCGGTCTAACTTCTAATTCTGTTTGTACTAACACTCGATCACGCTCCTTCTACAAAGGTAAAGTACGCAATCTTAGTGATTTATTTTTTCAAGGTAATCTTTTACCGCACCTAAATTAGGTAACACTGCTAGGGCTTGTTGCCGCATTTCATCAGTTGGTTGAATTAAATCAGGAACAATCAAACAATTAATGTTTGCCGCCTTAGCCGCTAACAATCCATTCGGTGAATCTTCCAAGATCAAAACTTGTTCTTTAGGAAGTGCTAATTCAGTTTGGGCCCGCAAAAATAAATCTGGTGCAGGTTTGCCAGCTTTAACTTTATCAACGGAAACAATCTTTGAAAAGCGATCACTAATGCCACCAGCAACTAAAAACTCAGTAATTTTAGATTTAAAGTTACTGGAGGCAATAATTTTAGCAATTCTCTGTTGATCCAAATAATCAAGTAAGTCATCTAGACCTGGTTTTTTCTTTAAATGTCCTGTGCGAACTAATTCATTTATTCTTTGATACGTTAACTCCATAAAACGTTCGGTCTGTTCTTTGCCGCCAAAGGCCTCATCAAAAAACGCCATCATGTCATCATCCGACGCTCCGATAAACCGCTGGTAATAATCATCAGGAAATGGTAACTTCATTTCCTTGGCCGCTTCAATATTTGCTTGGTTATAGAGCTTTTCCGAATCAAACATTAGACCATCCATATCAAAAATAATTCCGTGAACTACCATAATAACCTCCCTTAAGCCTTAAAGTACTGGCGAACTTCTGAAACAAAATACAGTGAGCCAGTCAATAAAATAACGTCCTCCGTGGATGATTGTTGAACTACCGCTTGAAAGGCCTCCTGCCAGTGTTCAAAAATCGGTATTTTTTTGGCACTATCCGCAGCCAATTCAGCCACGCTTTCAACTCTTGCACCTTGAAATTGCGTTAAAACAAGGTGAACGTTTGGTAGTCCTTCCAACAATTTAAGCATCGTTACCGTATCTTTATCTTTTAACGCAGCAAAAATCAAATAAATTTCTTGCTGTGTAAAATCCTGCCGTAAAGTTGCAGCTAGGGCACGCACTGCAGGTTCATTGTGAGCACCATCTAAAATAATTAACGGTTCATCATTAATTTTTTCCAAACGGCCGGCCCAGATCGATTTAGCCAACCCGTGACGCACACTACGTTCAGTCACTTTTAAACTAGTTTCTTTAGCAAAAATCAAAAATGCGGCAATTGCCACTGCTGCATTATCAATTTGATAATCACCTAGCATTGGCAACACTAAATTTTTGATTACTTGTTGATCGCTAATAAAGTCAAAGGATTCCGCCCAGGTTGGTAGTGTGTTGCGATTAATTGCTTTAAAGTCACCACCCAAACAACTTATGGGGCTGGCCAAACTAGCTGCTTTTTGCTTAATAACTGCCAACGGTTCGGCCGCAATATCACCAACAACGACTGGCCGCCGTTCTTTTATAATCCCAGCCTTATGCTTAGCAATTTTGGGAAGTGTATCGCCCAGCAACGCCATGTGGTCATAACCAATTGTTGTAATCACTGAAACAATTGGTGTAACAACATTAGTTGCATCCGTCAGACCGCCGATACCAACTTCGATAATCGCAACATCGGGTTGTTTTTCAGCAAAATAAACTAGCATTAATAGCGTAATAAACTCAAATTCGGTGATTTGATTGGTTGGATCAACGGCATCTAGTTCAGTTATTTTAGGACCAACCAAATTAACCAAATCTAAAAGTGCTTTATCACTAATTGGTTGACCGTTGAGACTGATTCGTTCATTAAAACGCATTAGAAATGGTGATGTAAAAGTTCCAACCGTTAATCCTTGTTCCTCTAAAAGACAACGTAAATCATTAACAACTGACCCTTTACCGTTTGTTCCGGCAACGTGGATCACTCGTAGTTTTTTTTCAGGATGCTGAAAGGCGGCCACAGCACGTTTAATCCGCTTTAGGCTGCCTTCTTTATGCATTTTTGGTCGATTGTGAATTATGGTTAAGGCGGCTTCGTATGTTTCTGCGTACATTATTTTGGCTCCTCTAATTCCGAATTAAGTTTAGTTTAACACGCGGCCGGGGCAAAAGTCCTAGCCGCTTACTATTTCCGAGCATCACTTTAAAACGCGCACCAAAGGTCTGGGTTCACGTACCTTCCAATAACCACAGTACGATTACTGGACTGGTCTACGTTACGCAGTAAACTAAAAGCCGACCTTTGCCTCACTCCCTCATAAATTTAACAGCAGTTAGCCGCAAAAATAATTGAAGGTTATTTTGAAAAACATAAAAAGCCGCAGATGAAATGTTAATTTTATCTTCGACTTTAAATTAGGATCATTATTTGTTTGCTTTCAATTCATTAATTCGCTCATTAGTTGCAGTTAACTTATTCAAATAGTCTGCACGTTTTTCTCGTTGTTCATTAACAACTTTTTCGGGAGCACTTTGAACGAAACGCTCATTACCTAATTTCTTATCAGCCCGATCAACTTCGGCCTGTAATTTTTTGGCCTCACCTTGTAATCGAACAATTTCTTGATCAAGATCGATTAATTCTGCAAGTGGCACGTAGATTTCGGCGCCAGTTATAACCGCAGACATTGCTAACTTAGGCGATTTAACGTCATCCCCAATTTGTAATTCCTTTGGATGAACAAAACGCTCAATATACTCACGGTTGGCCTGATAAGTTTGTTCCGTGGCCTTATCGGTGGTCTTAATTAAGACATCGATTGGGCTGGATAATGGTGCATTCACTTCTGAACGGATATTTCGAACCGATCGGATTAAATCAATTAACCGTGACATTTCACTAACGGCCGCCTCATCAGCCAAATCAGCGTGTTCCACTGGATAGGCCGCAGTGACAATTGACTCACCATCATGTGGCATGTTCTGCCATAATTCTTCAGTCACAAATGGCATGATTGGGTGCATTAATTTTAAGGTTTGGTCGAGAACATAAGCAAGTGCGTGCCGTTTAGCAGATTTAGCTGTCTCGTCAGTACCGTAAAGAACTTCCTTACTCATCTCAATATACCAATCACAAAGATCGTTCCAAATAAAGTTGTACAACAAACGACCAGCCTCACCAAAATCAAAATCGTCAAATAGTCGTGTCACATCTTTAATGGTTGAATTTAGCCGGCTTAAAATCCAGCGGTCAGCCAAATCACGATCAGCCTTATCCGGCAAACTTGGCACAGTCATCTCACCAAGGTTCATGATTACAAAACGACTTGCATTCCAAATCTTATTAATGAAGTTCCAGGCCGCGTCCATTTTGTCGTAAGAAAAACGAATATCCTGGCCTGGTGTTGATCCAGTGGTTAAGAACCAGCGTAAGGCGTCCGCACCATACTTCTCGATAACTTCCATTGGATCAATCCCATTACCTAATGATTTACTCATCTTGCGACCTTGTTCATCACGAATGAGGCCATGAATCAAAACATTTTTAAATGGCCGTTGACCAGTAAATTCGAGACTTTGGAAAATCATCCGGGAAACCCAGAAAAAGATAATGTCGTAGCCGGTCACTAAAGTACTAGTTGGAAAATAACGTTTAAAATCGGCGGCATCTGTATCCGGCCAGCCCATCGTTGAAAATGGCCATAAAGCACTACTAAACCAGGTATCTAAAACATCGGAATCTTGTTCCCAATTTTCAGCATCTTCTGGTGCTTCCATCCCAACGTACGTTTCACCAGTTTGCTTATTATACCAGGCCGGAATTCGGTGGCCCCACCATAATTGGCGGGAGATGACCCAATCGTGAACGTTATCCATCCACTGAGTGAAGGTATGTTCAAATCGTTCGGGAACAAAATTAACTTTCTGATCACTGGCCTGATTCTTGAGAGCTGCTTCAGCTAATGGTTTCATTTTAACAAACCACTGCGTGGACAAACGAGCCTCAACTTGAACACCAGTCCGTTCTGAATGACCAACACTATGAACAATTGGGTCAATTTTTAACATGTAGTCTTGATCCTTTAGATCGGCCACCATTGCCTTGCGCGCTTCAAAGCGATCCATGCCTTCATACTTGCCAGCATTTTCATTCATACTGGCATCTTCGTTCATCGTATTAATTCGTTTTAAATCATGCCGATTACCAACCAAGAAATCATTAGGATCATGCGCCGGTGTGATTTTAACCATCCCAGTTCCAAAATCCATATCAACGTATTGATCAGCAATAATTGGAATGTGCCGACCTTGTAATGGCAAAACAACTTCGCGACCAACCAAATCCTTGTACCGTTCATCTTTAGGATTTACAGCAACCGCAGTATCACCAAACATTGTTTCTGGACGTGTGGTTGCAATTTCAATGTAGTGTTTGCCAGCAAAAGTGTACTCAGGGTCAACAAATGGGTACTTAACGTGGTAAAAGGCCCCTTGATCATCCTTATGGATAACTTCAATATCGGATAACGCAGTTCGCGCCTGAGGATCCCAATTGATGATGTATTCCCCACGATAAATTAGGCCCTTTTTATATAAATTAACAAAGACCTTACGAACGGCCTTGGATAAACCGTCATCCAGCGTGAAACGTTCCCGGGAATAATCCACGGAAATTCCTAACTTGGCCCACTGTTGGTGGATAATATCACCATATTCATGAACCCAGTTCCACACTTCTTTAATAAACTTTTCCCGTCCAAGATCGTAACGGGTGATACCCTTTTCACGTAAATGGGCCTCTACTTTAGCCTGTGTCGCAATCCCGGCGTGATCCATTCCTGGTAACCAAAGCACATCATAGCCTTGCATCCGCTTTTGGCGAATAATCATATCCTGCAAAGTTGTATCCCAAGCGTGACCAAGATGTAGCTTTCCCGTCACATTTGGCGGTGGAATGACAATTGAGTAAGGTTTTGCATCTGGATTGCCAGATGGTTTAAATAAATCTTCGCTGAGCCATTCATCGTACCGACCGGGCTCAACTTGTTGTGGATCATACTTCGTTGACATTTCTTTTTTATCAGCCAAATCCATCATCTCCTCGATAATTAAAAACTCAAACAAAAAAGCATTCATCCTAATTAATAGGACGAATGCTTAAATTCGCGGTACCACCTAAATTGCGCTATTGCGCCACTTCATCACGTTAACGAACTACTTGTCCGGCTAGACCTACTCACTTCAGTCTAACAGCTCACAAGTTACCTTCACGTTTAAGTGGGTAAAGTTCTCTCAGCCAATGAACTTTATCTCTTAGCCCCAAATTTAGACGTTACTTTCTTGCTCAATGCTTTGATGTTACTGTAGCAAAAATTAATGAGCAGGTCAATAGCCATAAGTCTGAGTTGGAAAACTATTTTGATTCGTATTCCATAATCAAATTAGGCCAATCGCATTTAAAAAGCGACTTTCTGTGCTTATTCACATACTTGCCTAAAGTAAATCAGCAATTTCTGCCTGATCTTGTTCCAAGAAATGCTGATCAGGTCTGATTTCACTAGTTTTAATTCCGGCAATTGATTCCGCCATCAAGCCTTCAACATCGATTAATTTCTCATAGTTTCTCGTTTTTTCCATGTTAGGGTGTGTCTTTGGTGCCGGTGGTGCAAAGATTGTACAGCAATCCTCAAACGGCATAACTGACAAATCAAAAGTGTCAATGTCCTCAGCAATCTTAATAATCTCATTTTTGTCCATTGAAATAACGGGCCGTAAAATTGGTGTTGTTGTCACATCATTAATTGCGGCCATACTTTGCATTGTTTGCGAGGCCACTTGACCTAATGACTCACCATTAAAGATGGCCAGGCCATGGTGCATTTCACGAATTTTGTCCGTAATCCGCAACATCATTCGCCGCTGAATGGTCATCAAATAACCTTCGGGCACCTTATTCTTGATTTCTTCTTGAATCTTAGTAAACGGTACCTCAATAAACTGAATACTTCCTGCATAAGGAGCAATTTTAGCGGTTAGTTCTTTTGCTTTGGCCAACGCCTTTTCACTTGTATATGGTGGGCTAAAGAAGTGGACCATTTGTAAATCAACACCGCGCTTCATTGCTAAGTAACCTGCAACTGGTGAATCAATCCCCCCAGATAGCATTAACATACCACGACCGGCCGTTCCAACCGGTAAACCACCGGCACCAAGAATTGTTTGACTTGAAAGGTAAATACCATCAAGTCGAACTTCAACGCGCAAGGTAATATCTGGTTTATGCATTTGCACGGTTAATTCAGGAATTGCGTTTAAAATAATGTCACCTAAATCAGCATTAATTTCGTTGGTATCCATTTCAAAATTATGGTCAGCCCGGCGCGTGTTAACCTTAAACGTCGCACCTTGCTGTACTTGTTCTTTTAACATGGCAATCGCCGTCTGGCGAACAGCATTCATATCACGTTCAACACGAATCGTTGGTGAATAATTTTGAATACCAAAGACTAAACCCAATTTTGCCATAACTGCCTGACTATCTTCACCATTCAAAATGATGTGTAGCCGATCACGTTTGGCGTGAATTTGTAATGCCGGAAATGCCTGAAGTGCCTTCATCGTGTTACCAAATAACCGATTAATGAAATCACGGCGGTTTTTACCTTTGGTGGACAACTCGCCATAACGAACCATGATCTCTGTATATTGCATAATGTTCTTCCTTTCAGACTTTTAAGAATTTATAATTTCAAAACGATGATAGATTTGGTCAAAGGCCTTAATAAACGCGTCGGCCTCCGCCATTGTATTATTTTCATCCAAACTAACCCGAACAGCGCTGGTTGCAATCTTTTCTGGGACGTGCATTGCGGCCAATGTGCCGGAAATGGCGCCGGTTTTTGATGCGCAAGCGCTTGTCGTTGATAAATAAATATCATGATCCTCAAAAGCATGAACAACGGTTTCGCCACGAACTCCCTCAATCCCAAAACAAAGAATGTGTGGGGCAAAATCCTGTGCATCTTCTGAAAAAAGCGTCACTTTCGGTAACTGCTTAACGTGCTGATAAATTTTTTCCTTAATCGCACGTTGTTGGACCACCTTTGCCGCCTCATTAGTTAGTAACAGGCGTAAGGCCTTTGCCATTCCAGCAATTGCCGGTAAATTTTCGGTGCCACTTCGCCAATTATTCTCTTGACCACCACCAGTTAGTAATGGTGCAATCATGCGGCCTTTCTTGGCGTAAATAAAACCAGTTCCCCGCGGACCATGAAATTTATGTGCCGAAAAAGTTAAGAAATCAATCCGCGGCGTTTGCAATAATGCTTCTAGCCCTTTGCCAATTGATTGCACGGCGTCAACATGAAAATGAACATTAGGGTAATCCTCCAAAATTGTGGCCGCTTCTTTAATTGGTTGAATGCTGCCAATTTCGTTATTAACTGCCATTATTGACACTAAAATAGTATCAGAACGAATAGCAGCTTTTAAATCAGCTGGATTAATAAAGCCCCTTTTATCTACTGGTAAATAGGTAACTTCAAAACCTAATTTTTCTAATTGCGCCATTGAATTTTTAATGGCCGGATGTTCAATCTCAGTTGTAATTAAATGCTTACCAAATTGATGCTTTTCAATTGCAGTTCCTTTAACAACCCAATTGTCACCTTCAGTACCACCACTAGTGAAATATATTTCATCTGGCCTAACTTTCATTAAACTAGCGATTTGTTTACGCGATTGGGTCAGTAAATTATCAGCCTTATTGCCAATGGCATGCAAACTTGATGGATTGCCGAAAAAATCTTCACTTACGGTTTGATAAGTTTTTAAAACTTCCGGTGCAGCCGCCGTTGTTGCACTATTATCAAAATATATCATGTTGCCACTCTTCCTTTTTAACAAAATTCTTTCCCATTATAGCAGAATTAACCTAAAGCACAACGGCTAACTAAAAATAAGTAATTCATTAAGGCACTTATCCGCAGTGATAAATGGGCAATTAAAATATGAGATAAAGAATAAATTGATGAGTCCCACTCAAAAATTATTCCTTATCCCACATTATTTAATCTAATAAATCGTCCTGTTTGCTACTGTAATAACTATCTTCAACTTTCTTGTAGCTACCAGGCTCAACTTTTTCTAACTCAGTTGCAATCGTCTCCAAGGCCTGCTTGTACTCATACTGCTGATTAAAAATCTGAAATGCTTGGTCACCCGCCTGAGCAACTTCGGCATGACTATGGCGGTAACGATTTGAATATTGTAAAAGTTGTTCCGTAAGTAGTGCACTATCGATCAAATCGTTAGTTTCTTCTTTTAATTTATTAAGATCCTCTTGCGTTGCAATTAATTGTTTTGTAATATCATCTAAATTGATTTTGACCTGATTAAGGTCATCGGCCAATTGATTTATTTCATCCGTTACAACAAAGAAAAAGTCTAAGTATGGTTTTGCTAACCCAGGCAAACGTAATTTTTCAACTTGCCGTTTAATATTTCTAATTTCAAATTCAAAGGACTGTAAACTTTTTTGAGCTTCCTGCTCTCCTTTACGTAATCCCTGAACACTGGTATTAATCGACTTTTGTTTCTCTTCAATGTTAGTTAGAACCGTAAAGGCATTTTTGAAGTCATCCGCAACCATTGAGTAAACGGCCTTATGATCGGAAATTTTTTGACTGTTTTCAGCAAAATTGACCTCAATCTCATCAATTTGCTTCTTTAGTTCTTCTGCGTCAGTAATTTCATTGTGGGTTAAATGATAACTTTGATCCAAATGATCCAATTCAATTAGTAATGCGTGGCTCTGCCGTTTGGCGTGCATTATAAATTCTTCTAAATCGGCTTGATCTTTCTCCACTTGCTGCCGCGCGGACATTTCGGCCTCAATTACATCATAAAGGTGATCAATTCGTTGTTCAATTGCCTTATTACCGGCCTCAATCTTAGTTAAATCTAAGGTCGCAAAATCATCATTCGTTGCACTGATATCATGATCTAGCTGATCCAATTCATCGGGAATATTAATATCATAAAAAGCGTAACGCTGTTGGGCAAGCTGTTCGTAACCATTTCTTAATTCGCGAAGCTGATCGGGAAATTCTGTCTTGATCTCTTTATAGCGCGGGGGAATACGAGTCATTAAATCATTAAGCTCAGTCGTATCTTTGTCTAGTTGTTTCAAAACGCCCTCAGCCTCAACATGATCGCCATGCTTGGCTAATTTAGCAAACTTATTATGTGCATTTTCCAAATAACTTAATTTAGCTTCCAACTGTTCGGTCGCCGTTCCAAACGCAAAACTCTTGGTTAACAATTGTTTGCGTAATTTTTGGTAAGTTGCCTCAAGCGTCTTTTCTTGCTCTTGATTCTTTTCTTGGCGCTTCTTTAATTGTTGGAAACCTGCTAAGATTTCATTAAGTTGCTGCCGCAGATCATCAAGCTCTTGTTTCAAACCATTAATTAATTTTTGTGCCTCAAAAAAGTGGTAGTGATTATTGGCCGTTTCAGCAGCCAATAATTTCTGATCCATTTTTGCAATCGAATCGTGACTAAGCTTCTGATAAGCCTTTTCCCACTTCTGGAAAGCCGTCATACTCTGACCTGCAAGCTTCATCTTGCGCACTTCATTAAGTGTTTGTTTCACCGGAATATCATTTAATGACTGTTCCTTTGTTTGTAATTGATCGATGGCTTTTGAATTACGGCGCTGGTATAAAATAACACTGACGTAAGCCAGTAGCGCAATAATAATAATGCCTATCAAGATATACTCCATCAATAAAACCCCCGTCACGTTTCGCCATTAAAGTTATTTGTCTTGCATTTGCCAATAATTATGGCTAAAATCTAATCTAAATTATAGCATAGTGAAGGGGTCGCTTCACTACTATTGCAAAATTTTCGAACAGTTACCTTACGAAAGGACAGATAAAATGTCAGAAAAACACCAAACAGCACTCATTGCTCAACAAGTTGACGCCCTCTTATATCACGAAACTCACAACGTTTCTAACTTGGCTAATGCCGCCGCGTTATTGAAGGATAGCTTGCCAAATATCAGTTGGGCCGGCTTTTATTTATACGATCAAGAGCAAAATGACCTTTATTTAGGTCCCTTTGCTGGCAAAGTAGCCTGCATGCACATTGCTCTCGGTAAGGGCGTTTGCGGAACTGCTTTTTCAACACAACAAACGCAAATTGTCCCTGATGTTCACCAATTCGCGGGTCACATTGCTTGTGATTCTGCGACTAATTCTGAAATGGTTGTCCCTTTAATTAAAAAGGGCCAACCAATCGGTGTGTTAGACCTTGATTCTTTAGAATTCGACCGTTTTAGTTCTAAAGACCAGAATGATTTAGAAGAATTCGCTCACGCCTTAGTGGCACATCTCACTATTTAAACAATTAGCATTGACTTTAACTGAGCAGCTAAGCTATACTGGTCTTTGTGTAAAATACGCAGCAGCAAGCGGTAAACACGTCAACAGTTTATTACTCTTCGTTCAATAAGTAACCTACGGCTGCAAATGGTGAAAATTGCAAAATAAACTGCACGTATACTGAGCTTGCACTCAGCTTATTTTACTCCAAAACTATTTATTGGAGGATTACATTTATGTCTCGTTATACAGGTCCAAAGTGGAAACAATCACGCCGTTTGGGAATCTCCCTTTCTGGCACTGGTAAAGAATTATCTCGTCGACCATATGCCCCTGGCGATCATGGTCCTAACAATCGTCGTAAGTTATCTGAATATGGTGTTCAATTACGTGAAAAGCAAAAATTACGTTTCATGTACGGTTTAAACGAACGCCAATTCTCAAACTTATTTGAGGCCGCTGGTAAGATTAAAGAAGGTAAACAAGGTGTTAACTTCATGATCTTGCTTGAACGTCGTTTAGACAATATGGTTTTCCGTTTAGGCTTAGCAACAACTCGTCCACAAGCACGTCAATTAGTTAACCACGGCCATATTTTGGTTGATGGCAAACGCGTTGATATTCCTTCATACCGAGTTGAAGTTGGCCAAGTTATCTCTGTTCGCGAAAAATCAAAGAACTTAGTTATTATCCAAGGTGCCATTGAAGCTGTTGTTGGTCGTCCTGCTTTTGTAAGCTTTGACGCTGACAAGCTTGAAGGTTCATTAACACGTCTTCCAGAACGTGAAGAACTTGAACCAGATATCAATGAAACCCTTGTCGTTGAATACTATAACCAATTATTGTAATCTTGACGAGAAAAAAGCCTACCACATTGTGGTGGGCTTTTTTTATGGTCAAATCTAGCAAGTGTGGCTCTATACTTTTTCCTGTTGATAGTTTACAAATGGTAAACTATTAACAGGATTTTTTGTGCCTTTGAATTTACAATTTAAGGACAGAAAAAGAGCTCACAGCCCTCATCCAAAAAATCCACCCACTACAGTATCATTTGAAAGGATATGAGAAAACCGTGAACCCTATAGACAATCATATAAAATTTGCGCTCAGTATTAAAGAC
>NZ_RHNQ01000039.1 GCF_003946275.1 Loigolactobacillus backii | reverse complement strand
CCTTTGGTTTTCGCAACTATCACCATTTAGTTTCACGGATCAAACTACAACAAATGCGCACCAAACCAAATAAAAAAACAGCATTAGAAGTTGCCTAACTTCTAACACTGTAAAATTGGCTATCAACAGGATTTGACAGAGAGCCTATTCTTTCCGAGTATTACTGTGCGCCAAAAAGTCTGGTTTCACGTGCCTAACTACAGCCAATCTAATAACCATAGTAAGGTTATTGGATTAGCCTACGTTACGCAGTAAACCCAAAACTAACTTTTGTCCCACTTTCTTATCAATCACTGAAATTATCAGTATTTTAGTTGGTCAATTCCTTCAACGTTACTTCTAAATGGTGTAACGTTTTCTCACGCCCAAGTAATTCAATGGATTCAGCAATCTGGGGTCCGTGCATTTCACGCGTTGTGGCAATCCGAATTGGCATGTACAATTGCCGTCCCTTTACGCCAGTCTCCTTACGAACTGATTGAATAACGTTGTTAATCTCAGTGGCATCAAAAATTTTGATTTCCTTAACCAATTTTGCAAAGTGCTGTAAAACAGTTGGCGCTGATTCAACCGCTAATTCTTTTTTAGCATCATCATCAAGTGCCGGTGGTTCAGTGAAGAAAACATCTGATTCTTCAACAACCTGAGCCGCATAACTCATCTGGTCGTGGTACAAACTAGTAAGCATCCGTGCCCATTCAATCGTCTTTGTATCCGGATTTTCTGGTAAACGACCAGCCTTAATTAATTGGTACAAGACTAGGTCCGTTACCCGGCTATCATCAGTTTTCTTCATGTACTGATTGTTAACCCACTCTAACTTCTTAGCATCAAATTTAGCTGGTGAGCGACTTAAACGATTAGGGTCAAACATCTTAATTAATTGTTTTTGGGTAAAAATCTCGTCTTCCCCAACTGGTGACCAGCCAAGTAAAGTAATAAAGTTAAACATACCTTCTGGTAAATAACCCAATTCACGGTATTGTTCAATAAATTGTAAGGTTGATTCATCACGTTTAGATAGCTTTTTACCAGTTAACGTATTAATAATTAAGGTCATGTGACCAAAAACTGGTGGTTCCCAGTTAAAGGCTTCGTAAATCATTAATTGTTTTGGTGTATTGGCAATATGGTCGTCCCCACGCAAAACGTGACTAATTTTCATCAAATGATCATCCACGACAACAGCAAAGTTATAAGTTGGCATGCCATCACGCTTTAAAATGACGAAATCGCCACCAATGGAATCGGAGTCAAATTCAATGTGACCTTTAACCATATCCTCAAATTCGTATTTCTTATGAACAGGAACGTGAAAACGAACAACTGGCTTAACCCCTTTGGCCTTAGCAGCATCAATCTTAGCCTGCTTTTCTTCAGCGCTTAAACCTGCATATTCATCTTCATAGTGCGGCATTTCTTTGCGTGCTTTTTGAGCCTCACGTTGTTCCTTTAGTTCATCCTCAGTAATGTAAGATTCATAGGCCAAACCACGATCAAGTAAATCCTGAATCAATGGTAGGTAAATCTCTTTACGTTCTGATTGCCGGTATGGGCCAACATCACCTGGTTTGTCAGGACCTTCATCCCAATCAATCCCAAGCCATTTTAGCATCGTTAGCTGACTCTTTTCGCCACCCTCAACGTTCCGTTTTGTATCCGTGTCTTCAATCCGAATAATAAACTTCCCGTTATTATGTCGTGCAAAAAGATAGTTGAATAATGCTGTTCGAGCATTACCGATGTGTAAGTGGCCTGTCGGACTCGGTGCATACCGCACGCGAATTTGTTTGTCTGCCAATTTAATTTCCGCCTCTTTTTTAATTTTGCGATCCCATATTCTGGCCGCAATTGCCCTTTTATTGTACCTGTTTAGTTAGTTACTTGTAAAGGTACCAGTTCCTTATTTCCCGGGAAATAAGGCCTAGTCCTTGTTCTTTTCGCGGATCCCTTTTTGTGCGTGTGCTGGCCTAGCAAAGATCATTCGCCCAGCCGCCGTTTGTAAAGCGCTAGTCACAATAACCGCCAACTTTTTATTCATGTAGAATTGACCATCCTCAACAACAATCATGGTTCCGTCATCCAAATAGGCAACTCCTTGTTGGCGCTCGGTTCCTGATTTAACAACCGTAACGGTCATCCCATCACCAGGAATGACTACTGGTTTTAATGTGTTCGCCAACTCATTAATATTCAAAACCGGAACATTTTGAAATTCACTCACTTTATTAAGGTTGAAATCATTGGTTACCACAATGGCATCCAATAATTTGGCCAATTTAATCAGCTTACCATCAACCTCAGTTAGATCCTCAAAATCACCATCATACATTTCAACCGGCATCGCATCGGTCTTTTGAAGATCATTTAAAATATCTAATCCCCGCCGACCTTTGGCACGTTTCAGCGAATCAGCCGAATCAGCAATTAGCTGCAGTTCATGCAGCACAAAATTTGGAATTAACAAAGTGCCCTCAAGAAAACCTGTTTTGGCAATCTCATAAATCCGGCCATCAATTATGACACTTGTATCCAAAATTTTGTACTTATGAAAGTTGTCATCAACCTTACGCTCCAAGACCTTATCATCCGGAGATTCAATGACCTGCTTCTTTCCCCGTGACTGAAATAGCTTACGCCAATCCTCAGTCCGGGTCGTCCCAACCCGAAAACCTAGGTAGCCTAAAACTAACATGATAATAATTGGTGCCACCGTGTTAAACACAAAAAAGTTCATTCGGTATAATGGAATCGAAATAATGTTGGCCAAAATTAGGCCAATAATCGTCGAAATACTGCCAAATAAAACATAAACTGGCGACTGTTTGCTAATAAAGTTCTCCGTTCGTTTAAAAAATTGATCAGCTAAACGAACGATTGGTCCAGTAATTGCGAATGATAGCAGGTAAAACAGTACTGCCCCGATTAATAGGTCAGTTACTACGTTATTTAAATAATGAACTTGGACCAGACCAGTTATTTGCCATAAAATTGGTAGCGCGGTTGCTCCTAGTGAGGCACCAATTAAAACTAATAAAATAGTTACAATTCGTTTACGCATAATATTCCTCCTTTCCAAGGTGTGTTCCAAAACTATTTTTGCTAGAATCACTCGGCTGTTACAGTACAATTAAAATTAGCCAAGTTGCTCTAACTAAATGCTTTTTTTAAAGCCTCCGCAATTGTCGTGACAGTAATAATCTGAATTGACTTAGGAACTTCAACATCCTTCATATTATTGCGTGGTACAAAAGCACGCTTAAAACCAAGTTTAGCCGCTTCCTTAATTCGCTGTTCAATTCGATTAACGCTCCGAATCTCCCCAGTCAAACCAATTTCACCAATAAAACAATCCGTCGGTCTCGTTTCCTTGTCGCGGTATGAGGAAGCAACACTAACCGCAATTGCTAAGTCAATTGCCGGCTCATCAAGCTTAACGCCACCAGCGGCCTTTAAATAAGCATCCTGATTCTGCAACATTAGGTTTGCTCGCTTCTCTAGCACTGCCATAATTAGGGCCGCTCGGTTATGGTCCAGCCCCGTAGTAGTCCGCTTTGCATTACCAAAAACTGTTGGTGTCACTAACGCCTGAATTTCAACTAGAATCGGCCGCGTTCCCTCTAACGATACAACCACCGCTGAGCCGGTAGCTCCTTCCAAGCGTTCCTCAAGAAAGATCTCCGAGGGGTTTTTAACTTCATGTAGACCACCGTTATGCATCTCAAAAATACCAATTTCGTTAGTTGAACCAAAGCGATTTTTAACCGCCCGTAAAATTCGGAAAGTTCGGTTCCGATCGCCTTCAAAGTACAAAACTGTGTCAACCATGTGTTCCAGTATTTTCGGACCCGCAATTGACCCATCTTTAGTCACGTGTCCAACAATAAAAATCGTAATTTGATTCTGCTTGGCCAATTTCATCAATTCAGCGGTTACTTCACGAACTTGCGAAACACTGCCCACAACCGAGCTTAATTCCGGCTCTTGCATGGTTTGAATTGAATCAATAATGACGTAGGCCGGCTTCAGCTCATTAATCTGTTGTTTGATACTGACCATATCTGTTTCCGGGTATAAATAAAGTCCTTGCCCAGAGACACCTAGTCGTCCAGCACGCATTTTAATTTGCGAGGCACTCTCTTCACCGGAAACGTAAAGCACTCGCTCGCCTAACTCACTTAATTGACCAGAAACTTGGAGTAACAAGGTTGATTTACCAATCCCCGGATCACCACCAACCAGCACTAAAGAACCAGGAACGATTCCGCCACCCAGTACTCGATTTAATTCAACCATTTTTGTCTTAACACGTGGTTCTTTTTCAATGTTAACTTGATTCATTAATTCCGGCTTAGACACCTTGCCCGCCAAATTAGTCTGAGCATTGGCTACCGGTTTTTTAGCCGCAACTAACTCTTCAACCATCTGATTCCAGGCCCCACAGTTTGGGCAACGGCCTAAAAAGCGTGGTGAAATATAACCACAGCTCTGGCAAACATATTGTGTTTTTTGTTTTGTCACAAAATAGCCCCTTTCTAGTACTTATCTTCTTCATTTAGAAATTATTTAAAAAAGCCCAGCTTTCACCGCATTAGCTTAATCAGCAACGAGAATCAACTAGTCGCTTGGTTAAAAAATCAAAAACGGATAACTTACTTAATGACGCTATCAAACCTAAGTAGCAACATTTTTAACTATTTTTGCACTAAAATGGTCATTAAATTTACGTATAAAAATAATTTTTAAATACATCTTAGTTTACCATAAATTAAATAAGCTTAATACGGCGTAGGACCGAGTTTTGCCTGCTACTTTAGCGTCCTGATGAACCAAAGCCACCAAGCCGTTCTGCAGTCCCACCATCATCCTGATCACTTTTAAGGTAAGGCATGAAAATTCCCTGACCAATCCGCTCACCTTTTTTTATCACTAAATCGCGTACCCCTAAATTAACTAGTTGGAAGAAGATTTCACCTTCGTTTTGATCATTATTGTAGTAATCGGCATCAATTACGCCAACACCATTGGGTAAAATCAAACCGCGTTTTAACGGATTGCTTGAACGATTGGCCAAGATTAAGACCTCATCCTCTTGCATGTAGGCCTTAATGCCTGTAGGAACTAAGCGGGGCTTTAAAACTTTATTTGCCTGCACGTAATCTTCATCCTTTAACGGCGTTCCATGCTTGAGCTGCCAAAATAATTTCACAAAACCACTTTTCCAAATACTTGGTAAAGCAAAATCTTCTGCCGCAGCAAAGTCATAGCCCGCCGCCTGTTTAGTTGATCGTTTGGGTAAGGTTAGCCCTTGTCCTTGATACCGTTCTACAATTCCAAATCCACGTTTTTTCACTTTAATCGCTCCCTCAATTTTAAAAACTTGTTCTATCATAGCATGTTTTTTTGATTCCTTGATTGCCAATTTATGTAAACCCTTTCTTGCCTTTAACGTGCGAATCTTTTAAACTGAAGTTAGAAATAGAAAGCGAGGCTGACCACAATGGGATTTCAATATGAACCTGGACGTTACTTTAAAAATGATGCTGCTGGTCGCTTAATTGCTGAAATTACTTTTCAAGAATTACACGATGGGACTGTCTACGCTATTGATCACACCTTTGTCCGCGATGATCACCGTGGAGAAGGAATCGCTAGTCAATTAGTTAAGGCTGTTATTCAACGTGCACAGGCCAGTAACGTTAAAATTATGCCAATCTGTTCTTACGCTAAATCCTTCTTCCAACGCAAGCCGGAATATCAAGGACTACTCGCCAAATAGCAAGTATTCGAAGTTTACTATTAGCCTTAATTGTACTAGAATAATGGCATTCTAACGTATTTTAAGTCTGTTATTTAGATTTAAAATGAATTAAGGAGAGTGACTAAATTGAGTCAGGAGATTACACCAGAGATACTCAAACAATATCAAGAGAATTTACAAAAGCACCCCCAAGCAGCTTCTTTAAAACGGGCCGTTATGAATAATGGTATCCTTGCTGCAAGTGAGAATACTGACGCAAAGGTTGCCATGACCCAAACTTTTTCAGTTGATCTAACAGCTGAAAAAGTTGCGGATCAAAAACAAAGTGGCCGTTGCTGGATGTTTGCGGCCTTAAATACAATGCGCCGTTCATTAGCCGATCAGTTCAACCTTAAAGATTTTGAATTGTCGCAAAATTACACTAACTTTTGGGATAAGTTTGAAAAATCAAATTATTTTTACGAAAATGTTCTTAGTACTGCAACTGAACCAACCAGTAGCCGTAAGGTTGCCTTTTTAATGGCAACACCACAACAGGATGGTGGTCAGTGGGACATGTTGACGGCTTTAATTGCTAAGTATGGTATTGTACCGAAGTCCGTGATGCCAGAAACGTATAACAGTTCACGTTCTTCAGAACTTAACAGCACACTTAACCTTAAACTGCGCAAAGACGCCGTTACTTTGCGCCAAATGGTGGCCACTAATGCCAGTGAAACCAATATTAATACTGCCCGTAATCAAATGCTAAATGAAGATTACCGGATTTTAGTTTACGCTTTAGGGGAGCCACCCGTTAAATTTGATTTTGAATACCGCGATGATGATAAGGCTTATCACCTCGATCGCAATTTGACGCCACAAACATTTTTTAAAAAATACGTTGGTTGGAACTTGGATGACTACCAATCGATTATCAACGCACCAACCGATGATAAACCCTATAATCACATGTACACGATTGAAATGTTGGGTAACGTTGTTGGTGGTCGGCGCGTTCAGCATTTAAACTTGGATATTGCAACCTTCAAGCAATTGGCAATTGAACAACTACAAGCTGGTGAAAGTGTTTGGTTCGGCAGCGATGTTGGCCAATCTTCTGATCGTAAAGTTGGAATTATGGATCCTGAAATCTATAAAGCAGATGAACTTTTTGACGTTGACTTTGGTATGACAAAGGCCGAACGACTGGATTACGGTGAAAGCCTAATGACACACGCCATGGTAATTACTGGTGTTGACCTAGTTGATGACAAGCCAACCAAATGGAAAGTCGAAAACTCATGGGGGGATAAAGTCGGCGAAAAAGGCTATTTCGTTATGAGTGATGCTTGGTTTGATGAATATGTTTATCAAATTGTGATTAATAAAAAATATTTACCAGCTGACTTAAAAAAAGTTACCGAAGAAGATCCAAAGGTGCTTGAACCATGGGATCCAATGGGTGCACTAGCTGGCCGTTAATAAATTTTTTTACAGGAGTGGGCCAAAAGTCGGTTTTGGATTTACTGTGTAACGTAGGTCCAGACTTTTGGTGCACGTTCTAAAGTAATGTTC
This sequence comes from Loigolactobacillus backii, assembly GCF_003946275.1. Taxonomy (GTDB): domain Bacteria; phylum Bacillota; class Bacilli; order Lactobacillales; family Lactobacillaceae; genus Loigolactobacillus; species Loigolactobacillus backii. The sequence goes on along the minus strand of NZ_RHNQ01000039.1, from coordinate 19,212 downwards.
GGAAACAATAAGAGGTTAGGACTTTTGTCCTAGCCTTTTTATGGTCCAAAATATTTTAGTCAAAACCCACGAATATCTTTTACCAAATACCCTTATTTTTATTTAGAAAATGCTGCTTAAGGATGGCAATCTTAAATTGAACAGCTATAATGTATTGATGACGAATCTTCGAATAAAGGTAGGTTACTTAAGATGAATTCCCTAGAACAAAAAACAAAAAAACAACCACAGCATAAGCTATCCGCCGCAGGTTTAGTAATAACGCTGGGCGTTGTATACGGTGATATCGGAACCTCACCACTCTACGTTATGAAGTCAATCATTAACGGTAACGGCGGCATGGACCACGTCTCCTATGATTTTATCGTTGGTAGCGTTTCACTCATTTTCTGGACAATTACTTTACTAACAACCATTAAATACGTTGGAATTGCTCTGCGTGCCGATAACAACGGTGAAGGTGGTATTTTCGCCCTTTACACGCTAGTTCGCCGGCGGGCCCGGTGGTTGGTCATTCCAGCTATGATAGGTGGCGCTGCATTATTGGCCGATGGTATGCTAACCCCGGCAGTTACGGTTACCACCGCAATTGAGGGCCTAAAGGGAATGAAGATTGCTAATCACATTCCAATTGCGACACAAGGCCACGTTATTTTGTGGACCATGGTCATTCTCACTTTCTTATTCTTTATTCAACGTTTCGGTACTGAGATTATTGGTAGAGCGTTTGGCCCAATCATGCTTATTTGGTTCACCTTTATTGGTGTACTTGGTCTTAGCTATATCAGCCAGGACCTTAGTATTTTGCGGGCACTCAATCCCTATTACGCCATTAAATTACTAGTTAGCCCAGAAAATAAACTTGGCCTACTGATTCTTGGCAGTGTTTTCCTAGCGACAACCGGTGCTGAGGCCCTGTACTCTGATTTAGGTCACGTTGGCCGGGCAAATATTTACGGCACCTGGCCCTACGTTAAAATCTGCTTAATTTTAAATTATTTTGGCCAGGCCGTTTGGATTATTCAGCACGCACACACGACTGCTTATAATCACGTTACCGATTTTAATCCCTTTTTTGAAATCATGCCCCAGTGGTTGCGACTGTTCGGAATAGCAATGGCCACTTTGGCCGCTATTATTGCATCCCAGGCCTTAATTTCTGGATCATTTACTTTGGTTTCTGAGGCCATCAAATTAAAACTCTTACCACGTTTGCACATTGTCTACCCTACCAATTTAAAAGGGCAGCTTTATATTCCGTCGGTTAACTTAATTCTATGGTTGGCCTGTCTAGCAATTGTCATGTTCTTCCGCACTTCCTCCGCAATGGAAGCCGCTTACGGCCTGGCAATTACGGTGACGATGTTAATGACAACCTTACTGCTTTACCAGTATCTACGCAGTAAAAACGCCAAACCTATTTTGGCCTGGTTAATGGTTCTTTTCTTTGGCTCAATTGAACTGATCTTCTTCATTTCTAGTGCTGCTAAGTTTCTTCATGGTGGCTACGTCACTGCTTTCATTGCTTTTGTCATTTTGGCAATCATGTTTATTTGGCAATATGGTGATTATATTAAAAATAATAAATCTTACCACACTGAAGACGTTTCGCTTCTGGCCTACAAGAATCAACTTAATGATTTAAAAAATGATGCTGACTACCCACTATTTACAACAAACTTAGTCTACATGACCCGGGTCAAAGATAAATATCGAATAAAAAAGGATATTTTATATTCGATCTTAGATAAGCGCCCAAAACGGGCCGAAGTCTATTGGTTCGTGACCGTTAACGTTACCGATGAGCCGTACACCGCTTCTTACACAACTGAAATGTTCGATACGGACTACATGGTGAACGTACAACTTTATTTAGGTTTCCGCATGGAGCAACATGTCAACGTCTTTCTCCGCCAAATTATCGCGGATATGATGAAGAGTGGTCAGCTACCACGGCAACCGCAGCGTTACACAACAATTCCTGATCGCAAAGTTGGTGACTTCTCCTTTGTTTTAATTCAAGAAAATCTATCGCCAGAAACACAGATTAACGGCTGGGGAAAAGTAATCATTCAACTGCGCCTATTTCTCCAGAAAATTACGATTACCCCAACGACTTGGTTTGGTTTAGAGTACGCCGATTCATTGGTTGAACACGTGCCATTAATTTTAGGTAAACCTTATTTCCATAAATTACACCGCTTAACTCGATTGGATAAAATACCAAAATCAGACACAGATGAAGAAAACGAATTAGAGGACGAAGATCAATCCTAAACGTGTTTGACAGCAAAAAATAAAGGGGAGTGTGGCAAAAGTCGGTTTTGGGTTTACTGCGTAACGTAGGCTAATCCAGACTTTTGGCGCACATTCTAGAGCAATGTTTGGAAACAGTAAGAGGCTAGGACTTTTTGTCCCAGCCTCTTTATTTTTTTCTAACCATTTTAGTGCCGTGTGTGTAATAAAGAAAAGCCACATGCGGTTAAATCAGCAAAGTGCTCAAAAATCGCTTTTATTAATGCTAACTAATGTAGTGCGAACACATTTGACACCTTAGTTAAATCAAAGCTCACCCTAGGAAGTCAAAATTTGTTTATCTTGAATGCTAAGGTCTGAACGTAACGTGTATAAAATTGGTTGTCCATTAGCAACTTCAACACCGTCAATCCCCTGATCAGAAATATTTTCTAAGTACTTAATTAAGGCCCGCAAAGTACTACCATGAGCCACGATTAATTGGTTTTTATGGTCAATCAACCGTGGACCAATTTGATCAAGCCAGTAAGGAACTAATCGTTGCAGGGCCATCTGTAGGCTCTCTGCCCGCGGCTCAAAATCATAACCCAGACGTGTGTAACGTCGTTCAAAATCTGGCTGCGTCAATTTTGGTGGCACTGTTGTGTAGCTCCGCCGCCACTTGGCAACCTGCTCAACTCCATATTCTTGGCGCGTTGCCTCCTTATTTTGACCCCGAAGTGCCCCGTAGTGACGTTCATTCAAACGCCAGGTTTTATAAATCGGCAAATAGCTCTGATCCAACTCGTCCATAACAATGTTGGCCGTTATAATGGCACGTTTCAGGTAGGAAGTGTGCACTGCCGAAAAACTTAAACCAGTTCGTCGAATAAGCTGGCCAGCCTGATGAGCCTCTTGAATTCCTTGCGCCGTTAACGGAACATCCGACCAACCAGTATAAACATTTTCCCGATTGGCCGTACTTTCACCGTGACGTAATAACATCAATTTGACCATTTACTTCCCCTTCTTTATCAAATGTATCTTGAAACTGTTTTACTTAGTGTTATTTAAACGTGCCTAAAAAATACCGCATCGCCACTCTTTAACACTATTTTATCAGATAACAGTCTATCCGTTCGCCTTAAATAGGCATAATTTACTTTTTGCTATTGATCGCGCTCTACTACTCTGCCGCGCCTTTAACCACAAAATTTACTTAATTTTGATTGCTACCGCCAGTAGTCAATCGGAGACCCTAATTACAGAAAAGACCTGATTAACTACCCCCATAGTACCGAATTTTCCTAAAAATTAACACTATTATAAATAAAAAACTTGGCCAGAGACTAGCGTAAAATCACCAGATTCGTTATAATTATTTTTAAATCGTTCTTTAATCTATTTCTAATTTATTGAGTTGAATGGCGTGACACGATGCTTCACGTTTATTCATTAAGGAGGAACATTATGAAAATCCAAGTTCCCGCAACGACCTCCAACCTTGGACCAGGACTTGATTCATGCGGTCTTGCGTTAGCACTTTATCTACGTGTACAAGTTGGTGCCAGTGCTGATTCGTGGGAAGTTCAACATAATCTTGGGCCTCTAGTTGCCACTGACGCCACTAATCTTGTCGTACAAACGGCATTACACGTTGCACCACATATTAAGCCGCATAAATTAATTTTAACTTCGGATATTCCCATTGAGCGTGGGCTTGGGAGCAGTGCAGCCGCAGTTGTTGCCGGCATTGAGCTGGCCAATCGTTTGGCCCAATTAACGTTGAGTCAAGAAGAAAAAATCACAATCGCTACACAAATTGAGCAACACCCTGATCACGTTGCCCCCGCCGTTCGTGGTAATTTTGTTACGGCCGCAGTTTCTGGCGATCAAGTTTATTCCGTTCGCCATCTTTTTCCCGAGTCGGACTTCATTCTTTGTGTCCCCAATAAAAAGCTACCCGCGGTTAAAAGTCGTGAAGTTCTGCCACATACCGTTCTTTACCGTCAAGCGATTGAAGGTAGCGCTGTGGCTAACGTCATGATCGCCGCAATCTTAAATGGCGATCTAAATTTAGCAGGAGAAATGATGGAACGCGACCTATTACAAGAACGTTACCGGGATAATTTTGTTCCCCACCTTAAAGAAATACGCCGAAAGGCTAAAGTCTTAGGTGCATACGGTACTTTCATTTCTGGTGCTGGTCCAACCATTATCGTGATGTGCCGTGATAGTTTAACGGAAAAAATCAAGGCCGAACTGGCTTCGGTTTGCCCAGATGCTTCTCTAAGTTCACTAGTGGTTGATAAAGATGGCACCCAGGTTTTCTAAATTATAACCGGGTAAAAGACATCGCTAAATTGCTTCGTCATTCAATCTAACATAAGTACGTTTAAAACACGTACTGAACATTTTTTATAAATAGCAAATCAAAATGAGATTCCATTAACAAGCACGTTTGGACCCAACTACTTAGAAAAATACTAACAAAAGTAATTTTCTAACGCGGTCTAGCTTGTAAATGGAACCTCATTTTTAGTAACTCATTGTTTTATAAGTGTCATTAAAATCGGTATTACCACTAAACTAAGTAAGGTTGATTCAGTAACCATTAACGCAGCATAGTCGGCATCCGCTCCGTATAGTTTTGCAACTACTGGTGCGTTGGTCATAACGGGCATTGCTGACTGTAAGATGAAAACCTGTTTCATCAGTAACGGCATTCCCGATGGTATAACCAATAAGCTCATTAAAATTGGTGCCAGTAAGAACCGGCCAAATAAAATTCCGAGACTGTAACGGGAGAGCTTCATTTGTCGTAATCCTGCGCCTTCAATCGCAATCCCAATGAAAAACATGGATAGTGGAATTGTTAAACCACCAATATACTTAAAATCGGACATCAAAAATGCTGGTAATTTAATATGTAAGATCACTAAAATAACGGCCACCATGAAACCAAGCAATGGTGGCGAGAAAACCTTTTTCACGGTTGTCCACAAATTAAGTTTCTCAGTACTGTCCCCATCACGCTTAATCAGATAAACGCCTAAAGTCCAGAAGAAAGTCGTATTAGCCATGTAATAGACCAAAACGTAGGGTAAACTTTTTGATCCAAACAATGCCATATTGATTGGCAAACCAATAAAAACAGTATTGGAATTGAAAAACATGGATTCAAACAAACCACGACGTGACTTCCTAATCTGCAGGACTCTTGCAACCGCCACCGAAATACCAAATAAAATCAGCATTGAAACAACTGGAAATTTAAGGTCCGGCAATAACTGCTTTAATTCCTTCGTCGTAAAATCCGTCATGATCGTATCAAGCATATAGCACGGTAACGCAATTTGCGTCACTAATCTAGCAATTAATTTACTACTTTTTTCATCAAACCACCCTGCACGTGCAAGACAGTAGCCAACAACAATCATGCCAAGAATGACAAAAACACCCTCAACACTTTGAATAAAAATGCCCATTTGATCACGCCTTAACTAATAAGATAGTTTTCAGTTTAGCACTTTTGACCAAAAATGAAAAACCAATGAGAAAAGTATTAATCTTTTAAAATTAGTGGCCGTACGCCAATCACCGGTATTGTCTCCTAATATTAGCTCGCTTTGCGCTAACTAACATTAACTACAAGAAAGCGTTATAATGGAAGAAACTAAAGTAGGTGATCCAGTTATGGGAAAGTATTTTGACATTACATTTCACACAATTGATGGTAAAGCAATTATCAAACGTAATATTTATTCAGAGGCCACTGAAACTGCGGTCTGGCAGGACGCTTGTAAAAAAGTGACTGCTGACAATCTGTATATCGAAATGAACGATACAACGTTGGTTAATTTGTTACGAAATTGCGTTGTTCGAATTGATATGACTGAAGTTCCTGGACCAACCGCTAAACGAAGTCAACGGCAGGATGAATTCCGCGATGCAGTAAACACGTTAAGTAACATTGGACTTTAAATTTATTATTTTGCTAGACAGGGGCAATGTACAAGCTTTTTAGACATTAGTTTGTACACTGACTCTTTTTAGTATTATTTTTATGTGATTTATTAAAAATGGCCGTAAATTAGTCTTTTGTGTGAATTTTTGTAGTATACTGCAAGTATGAAAAGTTACAAAAGGAGAAAAATTATGTCAGAACAAACAAAACGGCGCGCACAGCACCACAATCACCACCATAATGGACGGAAAAAACGCCACACCGTCCTCTACACCTTTTTGATCATCATCTTAGTCCTAATTGTTGGCGGTGGCGCCTACGCGTACAAGATGTACCATGATGTCCAGAATACGGCTAACAAAGTTTACAAAAAAGAAAGCGGTACTAATCACCAACGTAGCCCACAAACAACTTTGGACGCTAAGAAACCAATTTCGATTTTATTACTTGGAACGGATACTGGTGCACTAGGACGGACCTACCATGGTCGTTCTGATACAATGATTGTCGCAACTGTCAATCCACAAAATAAGCAATTGACAATGGTCAGTATTCCCAGGGACACTAAGGCACACATCGTCGGTAAGGGTGCTAATTACATAGAAAAAATTAATTCGGCTTACAGTTATGGCGGCTCGGCAATGGCAATCAATACAACCCAAGAGCTATTAAATATTCCAATTGATTATTATGTAACCGTCAATATGGGCGGTATTCAACGAATTGTTAACGCAGTAGGTGGTGTAACAATTGATGCACCATTTGCTTTTAAATATGATGGTAATTCCTTTAAAAAAGGTAGCCAGCATTTAAATGGTAAGCAAGCATTAGCCTATTCACGGATGCGTTACGATGACCCTGAAGGCGACTACGGCCGACAAAAGCGCCAACGTCAGGTTATCGAATCTATCGTTAAGAGCGCTGTTTCCGTTAAAACATTATGGAACTTTGATGATATTCTGCAATCAATGAGTGATAATGTTCAAACTGATTTAACCTTCAAGAACATGCAAACCATTCAAAAGAACTATAAGTCCGCTGCTACTAATATGGTTGATGATCACTTACAAGGTCAGAACGCTACAATTGACGGCGGTTCTTATCAGGTTGCAACAACTAAAGAATTAAATCGTATTTCTTCTTTAATCCGCACACAGCTCAATTTACCAAAGGAAAAAGTTAATAATCTTGAAACACAACAAAATAGTCAAGGTCAGGCTACTGATGCTGGTTCAAATAACGCTGATCCTTATACAAATTAAGCACAAAAAAAGACTGGAGATTCCAGTCTTTTTTTGTGCTTAATTTTCAATAAAACTACTCGGCAAATTGTGCGACCAATTCTAAATATTTATTCTGGCGCTGTTCAATTAACTCCGCGGCCGATAACTTGCTTAGTTGCGCTAATTGTTGTTGTAAGGCATTATCTAAGCTTTGCATTAAATCGCCCGTTTCTGGTAATACAACGTCAGTTAGGCCCAATTTTTTAAGTGCTGCGGCTTGCATTGGTAGAATATGGTCAAGTGTTTGCTTAGCAGCCACATGACCCTTTAAGATCGTTTGAATCGCCTCTGGTGAAGCAACCGAATATAGACTGTTAGTGAACATAATTAAACGGTTGGATGTTGCTAGAGCTAATGCCCCCCCACTTTCGCCTTCGCCAAGAAAAACAGCAATATTGGGAACCCGCAAACCATTCATTTTAGTGATAGCGTCAGCAATAGCCAGGTTTTGTCCGTCATCTTCCGCCGCAACGCTAGCGTCAGCCCCTGGCATATTGATCAAAGTAATCACCGGTCGGCTAAATTTTTCTGCTAATTCAAGTCCACGAATAAATTTACGGTACCCCGCCGGCGCTACAGCACCAAAATGGTAACGCTGGCGTTCTTCTAACGTGGCACCACGATTCACTCCAGCAACAACTACCGCCCGTTGATGAAACAAACCAGTACCAACCGTCAGTGCTGGATCATCGCCACTGACACGATCACCGTGCAGTGGAAAAAAATTCGTTATTAACTGCGCAATAACTTGTTGCGTCCCAATTCTATTGGCACTACGAATCACCTTTAAAGCATCACTCATTTAAATCACCTGCCTGAATCATTAATAAACAGCCAAGGTAAGTCCGTAAATTTTCGCGCTTAATAACGGCATCCAAAAAGCCTTGACGATAAAGGCGCTCCGCCGTTTGAAAATCAGTCGGTAACGCAGCCGAATTCGTTTGCTGAATCACCCGCTTACCTGCAAAACCTATTGTGGCACCCTGTTCGGCGAATACAAAATCACTTTCCAGAGCAAAACTAGCGGTCACACCACCCATTGTTGGATCCGTTAAAACTGAAATGGTCAGAATACCAGCCTCATTTAGTTTGGTCAGTTCAGCCAAAATAGTGTTCATCTGTAGTAACGATAAAATTCCTTCTTGCATTCGCGCACCACCGGAAGCAATAACTAAGATCAAAGGCAACCGCTGGTTCAAAGCAGTTCTGATTGCCTGGCGAATGCCCGCGCCAACAACGGTATTAAGGGTCCCCATCATAAATTGACTATCCATTACACCAATAACTACTTTTTGCTGTTTTATCATTGCCGTTCCGGCGAGAAAAGCTTCCACCTCACCAGTTTTTTCTTGGGCCGCTTGTAATTTCACAGTATAACCCGGGAAATGACGTTGTTGTTTAATGTTTACTGGGGGTAAAGCCGTAAAGCTTTTTGTATCCGTCAATAATGTTAGGCGTTGCTTGGCATTCAAGCGTTGGTAGTGGCCACAGTAAGGACAAACGTTAAATTTACCCCATTGTCCTTGATGAACGTGACGTTTACAGGCAGAACAGGTTTGCCAAAGGTTAGTCTTGGGTAAATGACTCATTGAACTGCCCCCTCCATTTGTTCCAGAAAATGAATATCGATCTGATTGGCATTATATGCTGGTGAATTCAGAATTTGGCTTAAGGTTGCTAAATTAGTTCCTACTCCCGTCACGTGGGTATGCTTTAGAGTTTGCTGCATTTTGGCAATTGCTTGTTCTCGTGTCGTAGCGCTAACGATTAATTTTGCCAGTAAAGCATCGTAGTAAGGTTGAATAATATCGTTTTTTTGATAACCGGTATCAATTCGCTCAGTTGCTGAAAAACAAAATTGGGTTAACTTGCCGGTTGCCAGTAAATGTTGCTTTGCATCGGCCTGTGCATTGAGACGAACCTCAATGGCGTGCCCACTAAACGGTAAAATTCCGGGCCGAACCGTTTGCCCCGCAGCCAATTTAATTTGAGTTGTCACTAAATCGATTCCAGAGGTTAATTCAGTCACACCATGCTCGACCTGTAAACGTGTATTCATTTCTAAAAAGTAAAATTGCTGATTAGCGAACAAAAATTCTAAAGTTCCCAAACCACAATAATCCAATTTGGCCAATAACCGTTTAGCTAAATCGTATAATTGCTGCCGTTGCTGTGGTTGCAAAATAGTCGCAGAACTCTCTTCCACTACTTTTTGGTGGTTAAGTTGTAAACTACATTCTCGATCACCAACAATCTGAAGATTGCCAACATGATCCTTTAAAATTTGTACTTCAATATGTCGGGCCACCGTTAAATACTTCTCCAAATAAATGGCATCATTTAAAAAGGTCTGCTGTGCTTCCTCTTGGATGAGGTGGTATTTTTGCTGCAAATGCGCCTCGTTATAGATAACGCGCATCCCTTTACCGCCGCCACCTAAGCTGGCCTTTAACATAACTGGGTAACCCACCGCTTGGGCGGCCTGTTTCAGTTGATTAGCACTTGTAATGGCGCTTGCGCCTGGAATGATGGGCACACCTTGGGTTTTAGCGTAATTTTTAGCCGCAGCCTTGTCCGCCATTAATCGAATCATTGCGGGCTTAGGTCCAATAAAAGTTAAATCACATTCCGCACACATCTCTGCAAATAGTGCATCTTCAGCTAAAAAGCCATACCCAGGATGAATTGCATCAGCACCACTTAATAAGGCGGCCATTAGGATTCCTTCACGATTTAAGTAACTTGATTGGGCAGTATTAGGACCAACACAATAAGTAAAATCGGCCGCCTGAACAAAGCGACTATTTTCTTCCACTTTAGCGTAAATTGCTACCGTTTCGATTTTTAACTTGCGACAGGCCTGAATAATTCGCAAAGCAACTTCCCCACGATTGGCAATTAAAACACGTTTAAACATTAGTCAACACCTTGAATAATAAACAGAGGCGTTGAAAATTCAACGCCTTGACTGTCGCTAACCTTTACTGCCGTAACAGTCCCGGTCACAGGACTTTTGATATCATTAAATAACTTCATACTTTCAATTTGGGCCAAAATATCACCGGCCTTAACCTCTGTGCCAACTTCGACTAACGGATTCTTTTGCTCATCTAGCAAGTGAATAATCCCAACCATCGGGCTTTTCACCGTTGTCCCCGTTTCTTTTTTTTCAATTGCCGGTTCATCCACAGCAACTGTGGCTCCTGCCTGTTTAACTCGCAAGTGAAATTGCTCCGTTTGCAAATCAACTTCGCTAAAACCACTTTCCCTTAAAACCCCTAAAATTTCCTTCAACTCATTAATTTCCACCGAAACCACGCTCCTCTAAAGACGTATTAATAAGCTACCGTAAGCTAGACCCCCACCAAAACCGGATAAAACAATTATTTTACCAGTAAATTGGTGTTGCAGTGCTTGGTCTAAAGCCATTGGGACCCCAGCCGAGGACGTATTCCCGTACTCCGACACATTAACTGGAAACTTAGTCATTGGTTGCATTAACTTTGCTGCAATTCCCTCAATAATCCGTAAATTGGCTTGGTGGCAGACAAAGAGATCCACATCATCTGCGGTTAAGTGCTGTTGGGTTAATAACTGCTGGATTTGTTTTGGGACGGCCGTAGTGGCAAAATCAAAAACCGCGCGTCCCTGCATTTTAAAGGGGGCAATCTCAGGTCGGTGCGTTGCACTAATTGTTGAAAGGGGCTTAACTGCACCACTTTCAATAACTTCATGTTGTCGGCCATCGTTTTCTAACTGTTCCGCTAAAAAACTTTCCTTGCTGGCATCGGCGGTTTGACTTAACAATGCTCCCCCAGCGCCATCGCCAAAGAAGACCGTTGTTGTCCGATCCTGCCAATCCATCATTTTTGAATTCGTTTCGGCGCTAATCACCAAAGCATGCTTAAATTGACCACGGCGTAAAAACTTTTCTGCTGTGCTAGCCGCAAAAATAAAGCCCGCACAGGCTGCGCTAATATCAAAACAAACTGCATTTGTCGCCCCAACCTTATCTTGCATCAGACAAGCAGTTGCCGGTGTCAAATAATCAGGTGTAATTGTTGAAACGATAATTAAATCAATATCAGTAGCCGCCAGATTGGCCTGTTGTAATAATTTTGTGGCAACCTTAGCGGCCAAATCAGATGTATTTTGTTCCAGCGCAATGTGGCGCGTTTTAATTCCCGTATGACTTTGAATCCAAGCATCACTGGTGGGCATTAAGGCAGCCAGCTCATCGTTGGTGACAACCTTTTCTGGAACATAATGCGCCGTCTCATCTATTGTCACGTAATTCGCCATATTTTTGGCTCCTTTTTCATTTTTAAGAACTATCTACAATACAAATGGCCTTCCGCCTTATGCTGCTAAAGAGTTCGACGGGCAGGCCTCTTTTCGTCTTTTCAAATAAGTCTATTATAAGTAAGCAGCGGAATATTCACAAGCAATTGGCGAGAAACTTGTCATTTTATTAAGCATTTCTCACAAAACAAAAACGTGGGACAAAAGTAACTGTAGCCAATCTGCATTCAATCACCAAATGGGTGAAAACACCAACCACTCGGTAAGTAATCCAGAGCTAGAACCACAACTTGTTTTGTTCCACGTTTATTCAAACTAAATTACGAAGGTGCCAATAAAAATACTTTTTCAAGCACTGTCAGGATGGCGGATCTTAAAGCCACTTTACATGAACTATGAGCTCAAGTATAAATGTGTTCGAAAGGTAGCCTCGGGGAGATGCTCTAGTCTAGAAATGATTATCTAATAGTTTCGTTTGTTTAACTGCGGCAATTGTCTGCGTACCGGCCAATTGCATCACAATTTTAAGCTCATCATCGATGTGTTCAAATACTGATTGAACGCCCTGCGCGCCACCTAAAGCTAATCCATAAATGGCCGGGCGACCAAAGGCTACTAAATCGGCCCCACTGGCCAAAGCTTTAAATACGTGTGATCCACGCCGAATACCACTATCAAAGATAACCGGAACTCGATGATTAACCACCTGTGCCACTGACGCTAAAACGTCAAAGGAAGCCGGCCCACCATTTAGCTGCCGGCCACCATGATTAGAAACATAAACCCCAGCCGCACCAGAACTAATGGCCAATTCCGCATCTTCTGGTGATTGAATGCCTTTAACGATAACGGGTAAATCAGTATAGTTAGCAATCCGGGCAATGTCCTTGGGACTAATTTTCTGGGCCGCTGCGGCATAGATCTCAGAGATTCCTTTCCCCTCACCATTGTCCTTGCTGAAATTTTCCAAATTGGCCATTGGAATTGGAAAAGAAAATTTATTTCGTACATCGGCCTCACGGTAACCACCAACAGTTGCGTCAACCGTTAAAATGATCGCCTTAATTCCCGCTGCCTTAGCTTGATCTAGCAATGCATTATTAAAGGACCAATCTTTACTCATATAAAGTTGAAAGAACTGCGGTGCACCGTTCCCGGCCGTCGTTGTTTCCGTGATTGTTCTTGAAGAATAGGTACTTTGCGCCATTAATCCGCCAACCGCAGCAACACCCCGAGCCGTATCAGCCTCACCTTCAATATGGGCCAAACCTTGAGCGGCAGTTGGTGCCATCATGACCGGCGTTTTTAACGGAATACCAAAAATACTAGTATCAATTAGCGGTTTCTCCATATCCGTCAGTGATCGCGGTACAATTAATTTATGATTAAATGCCTCCCGGTTGGCCCTTAGTGTCCACTCATCCTCAGAACCACTTGAAATATAACCGAAGCCACCCGCTGGAATGATGGCTTTCGCTCTTTCTTGTAATTCGTCTAAATTGACAATTTCAATTGCCTGTTCGTTTGTACTTTGTTTATACGTGTTACTCATAACCTAATCCCTCCTTATCACAAATAAAGAATGCGCTTTCAATTTAAGATTATATTCAACTTACTAAAGATAAGCAAGCAAATCGACTTGGCTGGCAAGACAGCATATAAATTTACTGCTAACTATAATCTCGTTACTATTGAAATTAGTTATTTATTTAATTTTATTAACTAGCGGAGGGACCAAATTATGCCAAAAATCAAAGCCGCAAACGCAATGTTAAATGTTTTAAAGGATTGGAAGGTTGATCATCTTTACGGACTACCAGGTGGTTCATTTGATTCAACTATGAACGCACTACACGAAACTTCTGAGCTTAATTATATTCAAGTACGGCATGAAGAAACTGGCGCCCTGGCCGCAGCAGCCGATGCTAAATTAACTGGCAAGATTGGTGTTGCTTTTGGATCGGCCGGCCCTGGTGCAACCCACTTATTCAACGGACTTTACGATGCAAAAATGGATCACGTCCCTGTTCTGGCTTTAGTTGGTCAAGTCGCCACGAGCACAATGAATACCGATGGTTTTCAAGAACTCAACGAAAATCCAATGTTTAACGACGTTGCAGTTTATAACCGAACCGTCACAACGGCGCAGCAATTGCCCCATGTGGTTGACCAAGCAATCAAACACGCCTATCAGGAAAGCAGTGTCGCAGTTGTTACAATTCCAACTGATCTCGGTTGGATTGAAATTGAAGATAGCTTTACAGCTACGGCTAAAAATTACCGCCAAGGCTACCCTCAAGCCGAAGTGGCCGATATTAACGCTGCAGTTAAACTATTAACGGCCGCTAAACGACCGACACTTTACATTGGTCAAGGTACTCGTGGGGCCACTGATGAGGTCGTTGCTTTGGCCGACTATTATTCAATGCCAATCGTATCTTCTGTTTTGGCTAAGGGAATCATTCCCGACGATCACCCGGCATACATGGGAACGGCCGGCCGTGTTGCCTCTAAACCAGGTAATGAAATTGTGGCCACTGCTGATCTGATTTTATTCATCGGCAGTGATTTTCCTTTTGCCGCCTCTACCTTTAATCTTCAGGCTAAATTTATTCAAATCGATATTGATTCTTCTAAACTGGGTAAACGTCACCATACAGATGTAGCTATTTTAGGTGACGCCAAAACAACGATGCGCCAACTATTTGAACAAGGTCAACCAAAAGAAAAAAATAGTTTTTATCAGGCCGCACTCGCTAATAATAAAAATTGGCGTAATTGGCTTGCAAGTTTTGCCACCGCCAAACAAATACCGTTACGAGTCGAACCAATTTTTGCCGAAATTAATCGCATTGCTCAAGAAGATGCGATTTTTGCCGTCGATGTTGGTAACGTGACAATTGACGGGATTCGTTTACTTTCGCTGACACCTAACCAGAAATTTACCACTTCAGGTTGGTTTGCCACTATGGGTTACGGTCTTCCTGCTGCAATAGCCGCCCAATTGAATTACAAAAAACGCCAAGTCTTCAATATTGCCGGGGATGGTGGTTTTTCAATGGGCATGCAGGACCTAATCACCGCCGTTAAATATAAACTGCCAATTATTAATGTCGTGTTAAGTAACGACTCATTAGGCTTTATTGAAGCCGAACAAGACGATACACCCCAGCCACATTCAGGAATTGACTTGGCCAGCGCAGATTACGCCACCTTTGCTAAGGCAATGGGTGCAGAAGGTTATTCAGTTCATAATTTAACGGACCTGCGCGCGGCTTTTGATCAGGCCGCCAGTGCTACTGGTCCAATTGTGATTGACGTTAAAATTGCTAATGAACGGCCAATTCCGGTTGAACACCTTGTAATTGACCCAGAGGCCGGCCACAGTCAAACTGATATCGACCAATTCAACCAAACTTATGCTTCTAAAGCATTAGTTCCTTTCCAAAAATATCTGACGCAGTATCAGGCCTAACAAACAGGACAAAAGTCGATTTTGGCGCACGTTCTAGAGCAAGGTTCGGAAATAATAAGAGGCCAGGACTTTTGTCTTGGCCTCTTTTGGCGTCAATCTTTGAATTGTGTTTCACGGGCAATACTGTGGTGATAACTGTAACTGAAATAAACGATTAATCCAATTATTAACCAGATAATAAAAGCGATCCAAGTAAAAGCCCGTAATCTTGTCATCAAATAAAGACACATTAAGAAAGATACAATTGGTAAAACAGGATAAAATGGTACCTTAAACGATTTTTCAACGTGACCTAAGACTTTGTCCCGCCGTAAGAAAACGACACCAATCGAAACCATTGCAAAGGCAAAAAGTGTCCCGATATTAACTAACTCTGCGATTCTATCAAGGGGAATAACCGCGGCAAAAATAGCCGCAATCAGTCCAAAAATCCAGGTGTTTGCTACTGGAACGTGCGTTTTAGCGTTTAATTTGTGTAAGGATTTTGGTAACAAGCCATCCCGACTAATCGCAAATAGCAGGCGTGTTCCCCCGTAAGACATGACCAGCAAAACGGTAGTCATCCCAACTACAGCACCAACTGAAACAATACCCGCTACCCAATTTTGATGCATTAGGTTTAACGCAAAGGCAACTGGATCATCAACGTTTAGGCGCGTGTAATGAACAACCCCCGTCAAAACAGTAGACAAAACCGTATATAAAATAGTGGTGATTAACAGTGATGTAATAATCCCAATTGGCATATCACGCTGAGGATTTTTAACTTCCTCAGAGGCCGTCGATACAGCATCAAAGCCGATATAAGCGTAGAAAGCAACCGCTGATCCCGAGATAACTCCATTAATACCAAATGGCAAAAATGGATGCCAGTTTGACGGCTTAATGTAAAATACGCCAACCACAACAAAAAGCAAAATTACACCAATCTTTATCATTACCATTATATTATTAACACGTGTCGATTCGGACACGCCACCTGTTAACAAAAGAGCGATTACTAGGACAATCAAGAAGGCCGGTAAATTAAAGATGCCACCGTGAACGCTTGACGTCCCAATTGCGGCCGATAAAAATGCTGGTAGCTTCCAACCAAAGCCCGCCAGAATATTTTGAAAGTAGGCCGACCAACTCACGGCCACCGACGAAACGGCAAACAAATATTCTGAGATTAACGCCCAACCAAGTATCCAGGCAATAAACTCCCCGAATACGCTATAAATATACGTATAGGCACTACCTGCCAACGGAATTGTTGACGAGAATTCCGAATAACAAAGTGCGGCCATCGAGCAAACCACCGCCGCTAACAGAAAGGAAAACATAACCCCTGGCCCCGTATATTTTGCGGCCAAAATACCAGGCAAAATAAAAATACCGGCGCCAACAATGGCACCGACTCCCATCATGCTCAAACTAAATGCAGAAAGGTTTCTTTCTAACCCTTCTTTTGAATTGGCAATTTTTTCTAAATCAACCTGCTTCTTTACAAACAAATTCTGTCGGGTAAACTTCATCCCGAGTACCTCCCTCTCCCGCCGATTCACTTCCAATAACATAACCATTTATTGAATCATTAGGGTTCTTTCATTTATTAGTCATTTAATTTTAATTCAGCCAACAGCAGATGTCAATTTTCATTCTGTTTTACACCACTTAATAAACAAAAATAGCCCATAGTGGCGGGCTATCGACTAAATAATTCTCTTAGAGCTTAAATTTTAAAGTAAATCATAATTTATTCATTTAACGTATTTTGAGAGTGGAGCAAAAATCGGTTTTGAGTTTAAATTCAAACTTTTGACGCACGTTCTAAAGCAATGATCGGAAAGAATAAGCGGCTAGGCTCTTTGTCACACTTCCTCCGGTAAACTATTTTTTATAAACTTTCAACAAGCAAATTAGCCTATTTTAAATTCGTCATTGCTAAAGGATCAACCCACGCATTAAATTCTTGTTGAGTAACCAACCCAGATTTTAGTGCTGCTTCCTCTAAGCTTGTTCCCGCCTTCTCTGCTGCCTGGGCAATCTTGGCACTAGCATGGTAACCAATATGTGGTGATAACGCTGTAACGGTCATTAACGACCGATCAACTAGCTCTGCCATCCGCGTTGGCCTAATTTCTAAACCCGTAATTAATTTATCCGTAAAGCCTTGGATGGTACCCTGCAGTAAATCAGTCGATTCCAAAAACGTACTAATTAAAACTGGCTTGTAAACGTTCATTTCAAAATTACCTTGACTGGCGGCAAGCCCAATTGTAACGTCATTGCCTAAAACTCGCGTTGCCGCCATTGTGAGCGCCTCGGCTTGAGTTGGGTTTACCTTACCTGGCATAATTGACGACCCAGGTTCATTGGCCGGAATTGTTAGCTCACCATAGCCTGCACGAGGTCCACTGGCCAAGAAGCGAACGTCATTGGCAATCTTGAGTAAATCACTAGCCAACGTTTTTAAAGCGCCATGGACCACGTTTAGGCCCGAATGTGCGGCTAGACCATAAAATTTGTTGGTTTTGGCCGTAAAAGGTAGCTTATATACTTGGCTAAGTTTTTCGGCAACTTTATCCGCAAAGCCCGGTGCAGCATTTAAACCTGTGCCCACGGCCGTACCACCAATGGCCAGCTCATAAAGCGTTGGTTTTAACTGTTTTAAAAAGGTCTGATCGTGTTCTAACATACTGACCCAACCACTAATTTCCTGGCCAAAAGTGATCGGTGTGGCATCCTGTAGGTGGGTACGCCCAATCTTAACGACTTGCCAATATTTATCTTGCTTTTGCTTCAATTCAGTAATTAAATGAGTCACCGTTTTCTCTAAAGCGTTCACCGCAATACTTGCAGTAATATTCATCGCCGTCGGGAAAACATCATTAGAACTTTGCCCATGATTAACATCATCATTCGCTAAAATTTTCAACTCTGAATTTAGCTTAGCAGCAACGTGAGCAACAACTTCATTAACGTTCATATTAGTTTGGGTTCCGGAACCAGTTTGATAAACTGATAACGGAAAATCCCGTTGCAATTCAGCATCATCGAGGTCTAGCAACTGATTAATCGCCAGGGCAATTAAGTGCCCCTTGGCCACTGGTAGTTGTGCTAGCTCGCCATTGGCCATTGCCGCCGCCCGTTTAATCTGTAGCAAGGCACGAATAATAGTAAGTGGCATCTTGGGTCCAGTTGTAAAATTGTGCCGACTACGCTCGGTTTGTGGCCCCCACAATGCTGTTACTGGAATTTTAACCGGACCAATCGTATCTTCTTCAATTCGATAATCAACCATTAGAACTCTCCTTTTTTTACCTTATTATAAGCGACTTTCAATATTTCTATCTTAACGAACGCCAACTTCTTTTTAAAGCAAATTCCACGATTATTAATTAAGAAAAGGACTTGATTTCCTTTTACGCAATCATTATTTCCCCTAACCTGGTTTCAACTGCTACTTGAGCATATAAAAAAACAGTCAGCAATCACCGACTGTTTATCAATTTCAAAATTAACTTAGTTTACTTTACTTGCAATTGCTTTTACCTTAATAGCAATCAAATCATCAACTGCAACGTGTCGGTAACGACCATTAACACATAGTTGATTAAAAGTTTGGGCCCTAGCTTCTTTTTTTGTTGTATTATGACAGATACGCTGTTCAGAAATTACCTGCCCAGCCCTTTGATACCGACACTCCACTGCATAATCCTGCGCTTTACTAAAGAACACTTCGGACCCTCCCAATTTATAGTTTCTTTTTGTTCAGAAACCATTTATTTTTCGACATGAGAAGATTCTAGCACTTTTATTTTTGGACCGCAATAGTTCTGAGAAAACATTTTTCATTTATTGCAAGTACGGCTCTGCGGCTATAAAATGGGGTCTACACTTTCTGGTATTGGTGAATAACTAATACCGGTTTTTTGTCTGTTTTGAAAATCAGAAAAATAAAAAAG
>NZ_RHNQ01000038.1 GCF_003946275.1 Loigolactobacillus backii | reverse complement strand
ATGAGTAAACAAAAAGCACATTCACCGAAGTGAATGTGCCGTTCAAAATCTCCACCAATACGATTTGACAGAGACCCCTTTCATGTTGATCACTTTTTTAATGCATAGAATTCGCTATAACTCATTGCTTATTACTACTATTTGCTGAAAAATTTGGTAGAATAAATAGTAACCATCATTTACTAAGTTACTAATGTTATACATAAGGAGCGCAATTATGGTTTTTGGAATTGGCGTAGACATCACAGATATTGCAAGGATTAAGGCGGCCCGCCAAAAGAATCCAGGGTTTGTCCAGCGTGTTTTAACGGCAAATGAACAAGTTATCTTTAACACGCTCTCGACTAAACGTCAGGCGGAATTTTTAGCTGGCCGTTTTTCTGCTAAAGAATCCTTTGGTAAGGCCCTAGGATCGGGAATTGGAAAAACCAGTTTCCAAGATATTGAAATTTTAGATAATGCTATAGGTAAGCCAGAAATTACGTTAAATCCTTTTGATGGTAATGCGTTTGTTTCAATCTCGCATACTGATACGCTGGTCATGAGCGAAGTTGTTTTAGAAAAGAGGTTAGAATAATGGTGATTGGAACACACCGGCCGACAAAATTAGTGATCGATCGCCAAGCAATTAAGACTAATATTCGGCAGGAAATGAAGCGTTTAAACGATGATACTGAACTTTGGGCGGTCGTAAAGGCTAACGGGTATGGTCATGGCATGGTGGAAGTTGCTACTGTGGCCCAGGCCGCCGGTGCAACTGGCTTTTGTGTGGCAATTCTTGATGAGGCGTTAGCACTGCGCGCGGCTGGATTTACTGAACCTATTTTGGTATTGGGTATTACTGAGCCACAAGCAGCAGAATTGGCGGCTAGCCAGCAGATTTCATTAACAGTCGGTTCTTTAGCTTGGCTGGAGACAGCAGCAACGGAATTACATCAAACAGTACTTCAAGTTCATTTTGCTTTAGATACAGGAATGGGCCGAATTGGGTTTCAAACACCTGCCCAACTTCAGGCGGCCGAGGCATACATAACTGAACACAGTAAATTTAATTTGGCCGGTATTTTTACGCACTTTGCAACTGCTGATGAGGCGGATACGGCTTATTTTGAAGGGCAAGTCAAGAAATTCAATACGTTAATGGCCAGTTTAAAAGAACGGCCGCATTACGTCCACGTGTCTAATTCGGCAACGAGTTTGTGGCATGCGGCCTGTAACGGTAATGTTATTCGTTTTGGCGTCGCAATGTACGGATTGAATCCCTCTGGCGGCGAATTAAGGCCACCTTATTCACTGCAACCAGCATTGCGGCTTGAATCTACATTGAATTTTGTCAAGCAAGTACACGCTGGTGATGGTATCAGTTATGGTGCAACCTATAAGGCGACTAAAGATGAATGGATTGGAACAATTCCAATTGGCTATGCCGACGGTTGGCCCCGGCGAATGCAAGGATTTCACGTTCTGATTAACGGTGAGTACTGTGAAATTGTGGGGCGTGTTTGTATGGATCAATTAATGGTGCGCTTGCCAAAAGAATTGGCAGTGGGAACCAAGGCTACTTTAGTTGGTCAAAATGGTTTACACGCTATTACATTACAAGATGTGGCTACTTACGCTGAAACAATTCATTACGAAATTGCTTGCGGTTTCGCAACAAGGGTACCAAGAACGTATCAGAATTAAAACGTAATATTGCTGTAACCTTATGCCCATTTAAATGTCTCCTAAAACATGTTAAGATTATGAAGATATGATGAATATCCCGTGAACTAATGTGATGGAGGTCATGACGATGGAATTAAAGACCAAAGAGTTCGTTGCGTTTGATGAACAAACAAAGAAAAAAATCGACGCATACTGTGAATATTATTCGGTGGATGAAAATGACTTAGTAAATGGTGCTATGATGGAATTCTTTAAAATCCACCAACAGAAACTTGACACTCTCATCAACGGTTATATTGAGATGGGACATTTAAACGCAGAGATTGCGCGTGAATTCAGTCCGTGTGAATGTGAGGCGGATCAGCTCATCCGTTAGGAGTGTTGTCGGGAGGCATCTATGGATCCAGTTGTAAAACGCGGGGATATTTTTTATGCAGATCTTTCACCAGTCGTTGGTTCAGAACAAGGTGGAATGCGACCAGTATTAGTGGTCCAAAATAATATTGGTAATCATTACAGCCCAACTGTCATTGTTGCGGCGATTACTGCCAAGATCCAAAAGCCCAAAATGCCAACACATGTAGGTATAACGGCTAAACAGACTGGCATTGAAAAAGATTCAGTAATCTTGTTAGAACAAATTAGAACAATTGACAAACAACGTCTACGCGATAAGGTGGCACATTTGGCTGATGATTTAATGGCCAAGGTTGATAGTGCAGTTGCGGTAAGCGTAGGTCTTAAAAGTATTTAAACTGCTATTATCTATTTTCTAGAGCGAGGTAAAACGTTACTTTTAGCGGCATAGTTTAACTCAGCGAAGAACCAATTGAATGGCTGAAGTTGACTTGTTGTGCGGTAGCTTTTTGACTCGTATTTTTTTGATTAAATTAAAGGTCTGCGCTACGTTATTATTGAACGAAGTTTTTCTGGAATGTTTAAATCTATTTTATTATAAATTTTCGGTAAATATGCTTGAATATTGTCAAAGCAGTATTGTTATCAATAATTTCAAGCGGTCATAATTTTTAATTACGAAGTAGAATGAACCTCTTTTACGACATTCTCCAAATAAAAAAAGTTGGCCAAGGGACCCAACTTTTTGATAGTTATTAGCTATTCAGTTTGAAGATTTTCAACTTCTATTACTTCAAATCCCTTTCGTTGTAAGTGGTCAATAATTTTTTGTAAAGTTGCTTCAGAAGTACCTTCAGGTAGTGTAAAAAGCGTCCGGCGAATTAAATCACCTTCTGTGGCGTCTAGTGTTAGGCAGTTAGCGATGGAGACGTAGCGCGTGATGATCCGTGACATGTCGGTTAACTCACCACGTCCATCTGGAGAGGTGACTGTAATCACGTAACTACCAACTTTAACGTTCCAAGATTGGGAGAGCATGCCCAGTAAGTGGTTATGGGTTAAAATACCGTAAAAATAGCCGTGTTCATTCAAAACGGCTATGTAAGGTAAATCCTTAATTGTAAAAAAGACTTTAAAAAATGGTGCATCTAAATTAATGTACTTAGTTGCATTTTTTAGTAAATGAGTTACAGGTAAGCTCATGTCGCCGCCACGTGATTTATGACGGTAAATGTGCATTTTATAAATATTTCCACGGAAAATCTTGCCTGATTCGTCTAAAACAGGCACACAGCGAAAGTTTGAATTTTCGAGAATTTCAAGTGCTTCTTCAAGTGTTGCTGACTCCTCAACGGTAGTTAGCTGAGCCTTAGGTTGAACTAATGATTCCAATAACATTATATGATTCCTCCAAAATTAAAACTTTCTCATTTTGTACTGAATAATCATAGCATAAAAAGGCGACTATTAACACAATAAATATGTGAATCTTCACATAAAAAGGAGAAATAATGCGTAACGAAATGATGCACCGGCCAGTGATTGACCACGAAGTTTTGGCCTACTTACGCCGCGGCCAAATGCCATTAACCGGACAATTAGGTAACATAGAAGCAGTGGCGCGAAAAAAAGGAATTCCGATTATTCCGGCAGAAACGGCGGCTTTTATTAGCACACTGTTTAAGGCACTGCAACCGCAAAATGTTTTAGAAGTTGGAACAGCGATTGGATTTTCGGCGGCCTTAATGTTGACTGCAATGCCTGAAAATGGGCACGTAACGACAATTGATCGCTTTCCAACCATGCAAGAACGAGCAAAGGCCAACTTTGAACTGTTAAATATTAGTAAACAGGTGACACAGTTGGCAGGTGATGCCGCTACAATTTTACCCAATCTAACAGGAATTTATGATGTTGTCTTTATGGATAGCGCCAAGGCAAAGTATTTAGACTTTTTATCTGATTGTCTTCGTTTGGTTAAGCAAGGTGGTGTCATACTGATTGATGATATTTTGCAGGGTGGTACAATTTTGGATTCACCGAAGACAATTCGGCATCGTGATCATGCCATTCACCGTAAATTAAATTTATTACTGGATTATGTTTTTCGTGAAGAACAATTGCAGGCTAGCCTATTACCTTTAGGTGATGGTTTGTTAATGATCACTAAGTTAACTGCAGGGCCCTTTCATATTCCTAACTAATACAAAATAGCGCACAGTTTTATTCGCTAAGTGATAGGTTAGTTAATAGGGCAGGCTGTTAATGGCTAGTGCCATCAGTATTTATGAATAACGGCAATAGTGACGTACTAATATCATCAAACGATTTAAAAAAGAATAGCTTAGTTTAATTTTAGCCTTAAAAAGTGAAATTAGACTAGGCTTTTTTAGTACCAAAAAGCTTGATATTACAGCAAAATGGCTGACAAGTAAGTGGAAACTAAGTTATTTCTTTATTGAAAGGGCTTGCATTTTTATAGTATGTCATATATATTTAATGACGTACTATAAAACTAATAGAGGTGTCCATTTATGAAACAAATTTATTTCTTTGCTGAAGGTAATCGTGATATGCGGGCTTTACTTGGTGGTAAAGGCGCGAACTTGGCCGAAATGACTGGTCTTGGTTTACCAGTACCTAGTGGTTTCACCGTCACAACTGATGCATGTCACCAATATCAGACAAATAATAACAATATGACATCACAATTAGAAGAAGAATTGAAAGACGCGTTACAACACTTAGAAGAACAAACCGGTAAGTTATTTGATAATACGGCCAATCCATTATTGGTCTCTGTCCGCAGTGGTGCGGCCATTTCAATGCCAGGTATGATGGATACAATTCTGAATCTTGGATTAAATGATCAGACCGTACTTGGTTTGGCTAAACAGACTAATAACGAACGTTTTGCCTGGGATTGTTATCGCCGTTTGCTACAAATGTTTGGCAATGTTGTTTTTGGAATTCCTGAGAAGACCTTTGATAACGAAATGACCAAACTTAAGCAGGCCAAACATTATCAATCAGATTTAGAATTAACAACTGCCGATCTAAAACAATTAGCACAACAATTTAAGGCACTATATACGGCCACTGAGCATAAGGCGTTTCCACAAAATCCACATGAACAACTGCAACTGGCCGTTGACGCTGTCTTTTCATCTTGGCAGAATAATCGGGCCAAAGTTTACCGTAAGTTACACGGCATTCCCGAAACTCTTGGTACGGCCGTTAACGTTCAAATGATGGCCTTTGGTAATAGCGGCCAAGATAGTGGTACTGGCGTAGCTTTTACGCGTAATCCAGTTACTGGAGAGGCCAAGCTGTTTGGTGAATTCTTAAAAAATGCACAGGGCGAGGATGTTGTTTCTGGTTTACGGACACCGCAACCAATTCATGAGTTGGCCGATTCAGATCCAGAAATTTACCAACAATTCGTTGATAGCGTGCAAGAATTAGAAAATCATTACTGTGATATGCAAGACGTCGAATTTACGATTGAACACGGTAAACTTTACTTCTTACAAACACGAAATGGTAAGCGAACACCAAAGGCTGCTGTTCAAATTGCCGTTGACCTAGTTGAAGAAGGCAAAATCAGTGAAGCTGAGGCATTGATGCGAGTTGATCCTGAACAAATTACGCAACTGCTACATCCAGAATTTGCGGTCGACGATTTAAAAGGCAAGGCTGAACTTGCTAAGGGCTTACCTGCAAGTCCAGGGGCTGCTAGTGGTCAGATTTACTTTACGGCAGCTTCGGCCAAGGCAGCACACGAAGCAGGTCATCAAGTTGTTCTTGTTCGACAAGATACTTCTCCTGAAGACATTGAAGGAATGGTTGTAAGTGAAGCAATTGTGACGAGTCGTGGTGGCATGACCTCCCACGCAGCTGTTGTTGCTCGGGGAATGGGTAAATGTGGCGTTGTTGGTTGTGCAGCAATTACAATTGAATCCGACAAGTCAGTTAAAATTGGTGAACAAACTTTTCATGAAGGCGATAATTTATCTGTTGATGGAACAACTGGTAAATTATATGCCGGTATTTTAAGCACAACAAAGGCAGCACAAGATCCTAATTTACAAAAATTTCTGCAGTGGGCGCAGAAAAATGGGAACGTTGACGTTTTTGCTAATGCTGATACACCAGCCGATTTTGAACAGGCATTACGGTTTGGGGCCAAGGGAATTGGATTGACCCGAACTGAGCACATGTTTTTCAAATCCGAACGATTATTCCAGATGCGTCGGTTAATCATTGCCCGAACGGCGGATGATCGAATTGACCCATTGAATAAATTACGTGAAATGCAGCAAAGGGACTTTGTTGCCTTGTATCGTTTGGCCGAAGGCAAGAACGTGACGATTCGGCTACTGGATCCACCATTACACGAGTTCCTGCCCCATGATGAGGTAGAATTAAAAGAAGTTGCTACTGCCATGAACGTCTCGGTAGATAAATTACGTAATCGGGTTGCTGAATTAAAGGAAGTTAACCCGATGCTTGGTCACCGTGGCTGTCGTTTGGCTGTTACTTATCCGGATATTTATGAAATGCAGGTCACTGCGATTGCAAATGCGGCGTTGCAGGTTCGATCTGAAGGCATTAACGTTAAACCGCACATCATGATTCCATTAATTGGTTCGCTAGTTGAAATGCGTTGGGTTAAGGATCGTTTAGTCGCCAAACTGAATGAAGTGTTCGCGACCACAAAGCAGCCACTTCATTATCAGATCGGGACTATGATTGAAATGCCCCGTGCTTGTCTAGTTGCTGATCAAATTGCGCAAGAGGCCGATTTCTTTAGTTTTGGGACTAATGATTTAACCCAGCTAACTTATGGCTTCTCACGTGATGACAGTGGAAGTTTCTTGCCTGATTATATTGAAAAAGGCCTGTTACCGGCCGACCCATTTAAATCGCTTGATCAAGAAGGTGTGGGCGCTTTAATGAAGATGGCGGTTAATGGTGGTCGTAAAGAAAAACGTTCATTGCCAATTGGTGTTTGTGGCGAACTTGGTGGCGATCCTGAATCAATCAAATTCTTTGATGCAATTGGAATTGACTATGTTTCGTGCTCACCATACCGAGTTCCCGTTGCAGTCTTGGCCAGTGCGCAGGCAGCAATTAATCGCCGCCACCAACCAAGTTTTGCTAAGGCAACACCAACAACACATTAATATATTATTGCGAGCGTAATTTAGAGGGCAGGCGAGTATGGTAAAAGTATATTTTTGCCACGCTCACCCGCCTTTTAAGTCGCTCCTTAATCAGTTATACTTACAGTAGTGAAATTAAGATAAGGCGGCAATTAGCGTGGAATTTACAAAAAGGCAACGGGAAATTATTGAGATTGTTAAAAATGAACAACCAATTAGTGGTAATAAAATTGCCCAACACCTTAACTTAACGCGACCAACTCTGCGGAATGATTTATCAATTTTAACGATGACAGGGATGCTAGATGCTAAACCAAAAGTGGGGTATTTTTATTCTGGTCAACACGCTAATCCGTTAACTTTTGAGACATTATATGAAGTGCCAGTAGCAACTGTGATGTTGACACCAGTTTTAATTAAACCGACAACAACACTACAGGATGCGGTTACGACGTTGTTCATGTATGACATTGGATCACTCTATGTTGCTGATGATGAGCAACAATTGTTAGGGGTCATTTCGCGAAAGGATCTACTACGGGCTACTTTGAATACGCAGGATTTAACACAAATCTTTGCGTCGATGATTATGACCCGAATGCCAAATATTACAACAATTACGGCGGAGGATCGAATCTTAGATGCAGGTTATTTGCTCATGTCGCACCAGGTTGATTCATTACCAGTACTGGCCGAGCGAAGTAAAAAGGTTGTCGGTAAGGTTACTAAAACTAAAATAATGCAGTATTTTGTGGAAGTCGGAATGAAGATTGAACATGAAAAATATGATTAGAGGTCACTTTTAGGTATGATTAGACTAATTTAGTTGATAGAAATTGTTTCAAAAAATATCCGGTTAGGTCTAAAGGCGTTACTAGAATTAAAGTTTCAAACGATTAGCCTTAGATTAGTTGATAGATGGGAGTAAGCTAGATGACAAAACAGCAAGTCAAAATTTACGTCATTTCGGATTCAGTAGGTGAAACGGCACAACGAGCTATTCAGGCAACTTTGCTGCAGTATCCAGCGGTAGAGGCGACGATTAAGATATTTCCGTTTGTAACGGAAATTGACGAGCTTGAACCAATCATGCGTGAGGCAGCAGTCGAGAAAGCACTTATTGCAATAACACTTGTCGATCCGAAACTTGTTCAGTGGGTAACGGACTTCACCTCTACCCACCAGATGACGCTGGTTGATTACATGACTCCCTTAATGACCAAATTAGCTGGATTAACGCAAGAGCAACCGATTCGTAAGCCTGGTATTCGTCACGCGATTAATCAAGATTATTTAAAGAAGGTCGCCGCAATTGATTTTGCCGTTGCTCATGATGATGGACAACAGTTACAAAGCTTTTTGAAGGCCGATTTAATTCTACTAGGTGTTTCGCGAACGGCAAAAACACCAGTTAGCCTATACTTGGCAAATCAACGGTTGAAGGTAGCAAACTTACCGTTAATTCCCGGGACACCACTGCCCGAAGATCTTCTTAGCTGGCCAAAGGAAAAATTGGTCGGTTTAACGATTGATCCTAAACGGTTGCAATCCGTTCGGCAAACACGGATGGCCGGTATGGGATTAGCCAAGGCCAATCAATATACAGATTTAGAACAAATTAGGGCCGAATTGCAGTACGCCGATCAATTATTTTCACAATTAAAAATAGAACCCATTGATACAACTGTACGTTCAGTTGAAGAAACGGCGGCCGTAATTTTAGCGGCAAGAAAAGCCCAAAGTGATTAAAGGACACTCAAACGTTGTCTTGTGGAACATATTTTGACGATAATATTCGAAAAAGCAAGCGGCTGGGACTTCTGTCTTGGCCGCTTGCTTTTTCCGAACATTGCTCTAGAACGTGCGCCAAAAGTCTGGCTCACGTGCTTAACTACAACTAATTCAATAAACGTACTATGGTTATTGAATTAGCCTACGCCACGCAGTGAACCTAAAATCGACTTTTGATGCACTCCTTTGATGTTTATTATTTTAAAGTTGACCTTCAATTCGGTTATAGTAGTCAACCGCAATATCCGTATCACTTACGCGTAACTTGGTGACACTACCGTTTAATGGACTTTTGGTTAAATCAAATTGGTTGGTGCCGTATTTGCCAACAATGCTACGAATTGTAGTCCCGTGACTGACCAGTAAAACGTTAGTGTCCGTCTGATTTTCTTCACGAATTTTAGCAATTCCCTGTAAAAGGCGATGCCAATATTCAGTGCTGTTTTCGGCGTCATGAAAAGGATCAGCTTCCTTCATAAAATCCTTTGAAGCATCAATTGAGTAGTTCGTAATAATTTCGGCGAAGTTTTTGCAGCCGTGCGGATAACCGGCCATGTACCAGGTTTCTGAAGAATTGGCACCTTCAAAATAACCGTAGAATTGCTCACGAAAATAGCTAGTTTCTTCTGGTTCAGTTATTAAAGAGGAGTCATTGGCCCTTAAAATAAGGCGGGCCGTATTACGTGCACGGCCGGTATCGCTGCAATAAGCTCGGGCAAATTTGAGTTGTGCCAAGCGATTACCTGTATTTTCGGCGTCCTGGATACCCTGTTCAGTTAGCGGGGAGTCCGCCCAGCCTTGCATGCGATTGTAGCGATTATAGTAAGTTTGGCCGTGACGTACAAGGTAGACCGTCAAATTTTTCATGTTGCGTTAACCTCCAAATTAAATAAAATGTCTAAAATAGCGCGAAAAGCAGAAATTACTTTTTTCGCGCTATTTTTAATTAAGGTTTAAAAGTACCAGCTTCAACATCTTGAATGAACTGTGTCAGGTGTTCGAAGTAAACTGGTGCATTATCGATCATGTGGTGGTGACCACCATTAGGGGTTGTCACTAAACGAGCATTAGGCATTTGTTCCGCCATTCGTTTTGCTGTCGCTAATGGCATTGTTTCGTGTTCACCAAAGGTTAATAGTGTCGGAACCTTGATGTTTTTAATTTGATCACGAATATCCCACGACTTTAGCTTACCAGTCACAACGAATTCATTATTACCTTGAAAATCATTGTAGACGGGCGTTGCTGTTGTATCAACCAAGTGGCTAATTGCCGGTGGCTGTTTACGGTCAACGTAACCCTTATTGAGAATATCAACGTAACCTTGATAACGTTCATTGTCGAGGTCATTGCGGTTTTCGCAATCTTGCATGTAAGCAACGGCATCAGCAGGTAAAGCCTCTTCACGTACTTGGTTAATGTGCGTGACGTATTCATCAATATTATCCACCATACTAGAGATGATGGCTCCCTTTAAGTGTTGGCCGTACTTTAATGCGTAAAGCATGGTCAGGGCACCACCCCAAGATTGGCCAATTAGATAGAAATTATCTAAACCTAATTTCTGGCGAACTTCTTCTACTTCATCCAAATAATAATCGTAAGTCAAAAAACGATCGCGATTTGCTTTTTGATTAAAATCAGGTTGGTCAGAGTACCACGAACCAAGCTGATCGTACATTGAAACCTGCACGCCGATTGGGGCTAATTTATCCGCGAAGTTCTCGTAATATTCGTGATTGCCACCAGGGCCACCGTGAAGTGTGAGAAGTTTGATGTCGCCAGTGCCATCAGTGTGCGTCCAGAGATGGTAACCATTCTCCAACGTAATAATGTGTGTTCCATTTTCTGCCATACTATCACCTAATTCCTCTATATAATATGTCTATCTTAGCACAATCGTAAGCGAAGGAAAAAGAGACGGCTAATTACAGAAATCGATCACACTGTCTAAGTTTTTTTAAAAGTGCTTAAGAGATCACTAAGCTATCGGCTTACTGGTCAATTTCAGGTATAATGAAAGATAAGGGAACGGGACTAAATTAAGTTATAGAAGGAGTAAGAAGTTATGAGTAGAAAATGGCAGCAATGGTTAGGTGTCGCTATGCTTCTTGTTGGTGGGTTGTTCTTATGGCGCACTACTACAGTGCAGGCGGACGATACAACCACCACTAGTTCAAGTTCGGTAGTCAACGAGCGCTGGGGGAAACCAACATTTATTTATGGTGGTGGTCTCACACAGGATCAGGTGCAGCAAACAATGCAGATCATGAATATTTCATCGGATCAAGTAACGACGGAAAGTGTGACTGGGCAAGATCTTGTTCATTACCTCGGTTCTGGTTCCGGCGATACTAGTGTAATGATTTCCTCAGTGCTTGTCACCCGTGAGGATAGTGGTCATGGGATTACTGTAAAAATTGATACACCAAGTGATATTACACAAATTACGGCCGATGAATATAAAAATCCGTTGATCACAGCGGGAATTAAGGACGCAACCATTGAAGTGGCCAGTGTTAAACCGGTGACCGGGGAAAGTGCCTTGACTGGAATTTATAAGGCCTTTGATGTTAATGGTGAAAAAGTTGATCCAACCCGGGCAGCCTTAGGCCAACAGGAATTGGAAACGACGAATGACGTTGCTCAAGATGCGGCTCAAGAAAATGAACAGCAAAATCCTAATCAAAGTAGTAGCGAGAATAAATCCGACACGACAAAAATTAAACTGCAATTGGCCAATGTGTTAACTGATATCAAGCAGCAGCTGGCAGATTTGAAGAACGAAGGTAAGACGGCCAACACAACCCAGATTACTACGATTGTTAATAATTCGATTAAGGATAATCATTTGGAGGGTAAAATTAGCCAAACAAACATTACCAAGATTGTTAATTTGGCTCAAAAATACCAGTCAACTTCTGGTGTATTAGATAAATCTAGTATGAATCAGTTGGATAAAGCTAAGTCGAGTATTAATAGTACTTTAAATAAAGTGGGTGGCGTTTTGCAGAACGCCCAAAATTCTAGCTGGTGGCAACGTTTTGTTAATTGGGTTAAGAACCTTTGGAATAGTATTTTTTAGTGAGGTTGGCAAATGAATAAACGAATGACACATGCAGCGTGTACCTCGATTTTGGTAGGTAAGGATGCAACAATTGATGGTTCCACAATAATCGCCCGTAATGAAGATAATTACGTTGCAATAGCTCCGAAACGACTAATTATTCGTGCGGCCAAAGACTATCATTCTGAGTATTTTGTATCAGCCAATAATGGATTTAGGTGGCTACTTAACGGTCCGGCACTGCGCTATACGGCGACACCTGATCGGGATGCCAGTGCGGGATTGTACGAGGAATCGGGAATTAATGGGCATAATGTCGCAATGAGCGCCACGGAGAGTGCCTACGCCAATAATCAAGTTTTGGCGGCTGATCCGTTAGTTGGTAACGGGATTGCAGAAGACGCAATGGTCAGCGTGGTTTTACCTTTCGTCAAATCGGCCCGGGCTGGTGTTGAACGCCTAGGCCAAATTGTCACTCAATCTGGCGCGGCCGAAACTAACGGGGTTCTTTTTAGTGATGCCAGCGAAGTTTGGTATATGGAAATTGCTACTGGACATCAGTGGGTGGCCCAACGAATTCCTAGCAACGCTTATGCAGTTGTGGCCAACCAATTGGCGATTCAAGAGATTAATTTTGCTGATCAGGAAAACTTTATCACGGCACCTGGGTTACAAGATTTTGTAGTGCTGAATCATTTAAATCCACGACCAGCAACGTTTAATTTTCGCGTGATTTTTGGGACCCAAACACAAGAAGATGTTCACTATAATTCACCGCGAGTTTGGGAAGGACAGCGAGTACTGACGCCAACGGT
Organism: Loigolactobacillus backii; assembly: GCF_003946275.1. Classification (GTDB taxonomy): domain Bacteria; phylum Bacillota; class Bacilli; order Lactobacillales; family Lactobacillaceae; genus Loigolactobacillus; species Loigolactobacillus backii. The sequence goes on along the minus strand of NZ_RHNQ01000038.1, from coordinate 14,062 downwards.
GATACAGCAACCGGAGGCCACTGATTTACCATTTGTTCAGTATCCCGACCAGCGGCTCAGTTTGGCGGATATTCAACGAGTTTTACGTTCCCACTATAATGGAACGCGGTATGATCCGCTGGGAACAACAGGAGACCAAAATAGTCGAGAAAAGTACCGCGCAATTTCCTTATCCCGAACACAAAATTCACACATCTTACAAATCAGGGCGGATAAACCTGAAGCATTGGCGGCCATTCAATGGGTGGCCTTTGGCATTAGTGCGTTTAGTCCGTACGTCCCTTTTTATAGTAACAGTACGGTAATTCCACAGGCTTACGCCCAGACGCCGGCTAAAGTGACGATAAGTAGTGCCTACTGGCTATATCGTGTTTTGGCGGTCTTAGTTGAGCCACATTATTTAAAGCTGGCACCAACAGTAGTCGATTTTCTTACCGAATGTGAACGGATAGCGTTGCAGCACGTTACGGCTACTGATCACCTAAGTGAATTGCTACCGGACAATGTTATTTCAACCGTATTAACGCAAGCTAACACGGAAATGACACAGCAATTCATGACTAAGACGCAGGCCTTTCTTGGCGAATTGGTTATTAAGAATTCAGCCCTGTCGAAACTAACTTTTGCCATGGATAAAAATTTGTAATTAAAATAATCTAAGCTTAGTTCTGCTGTTAATCGATGAAAAATCGATTAACAGCAGAACTTTTTTGTTTACAATGAAAAAAAGGCCAAAAGCTGGTTTTGGATTTACTGCGTAACGTAGGCTAATCCAATAACCGCGACTTTTGAGACACTTTTTTAGTGTAATTGATTTCGTTGCAAAATATCGCCTGCTTTGGCATCTAGTCGTAATTGGACGGTACCGACACTTGGACTTTTTAACGTTAGGTCGTAGTAGGTGACACTGTTAGCCTTGCCCAAAGTATAGCGCAACAATTTACCATCCTTTACCTGATTATGAGCAATCATATTCATTATTTTTAATGATTTAACGCCGGTTAAGTTTAAAGGTTCGGCGTTTTTTAAGGTACTTGAACTTGCTTGGTGAGTGACCTTAGCCGTGTTTGGCTGCATAGCGCTAACGGTCATTTTGATGAAGCGTTGGTGTACTCGCCCGATCAGGTGGTAAGTATAAGTGTGGTGCTCTTGTTGTAAAGTAACTTGTAGTAAGGTGGCGTTAGGTTGTTTTTGGTTAAACAACTCAACTGCCTGCGTAAGGCCCACTTTTGCTGTAAAAATATTCTTTGGTTGATTTTGTTTAACGGGTGAATTAGTGCTGGATTGGCTAGTTTGCCGCTGTGAATTTGATGAACTACAGCCAGATAACGTTAATAGTAGCAGGCCAATTAGGGTTAATTTTAAAGCCCGTTTAAACATCAATTCTTGATACTCAATTGATGTCGAATTTCTGGAACATCGGCCTTATCGCCAGTAAAAATCAAGTGATCACCCTTTTCTATAAAAGTGTCGCCGTGAGGGGCGATAAATAGGCCATTACGATAAATTCGACTGATCGTAATACTATTAATAAACGGTAAATTTTGCAATTCCATTCCTGCGTAGCGCCGATTTTGGACCGCTACCTCATAAAGGCCAGCAGAAGTGTCAGTTAGCAGTTTCAAGGTGGAAGGCGATTCAATCATTCCGCGGAGCAAACTAATATTAACGTCAAAGGAGTTAAACAATTCAACTCCTTGCTGATTTAGGATCTCGTCCTTATTATCCGCAACGTTTTTTTCTTCAAACCGGGCAATAATTCGGGGAACATTATGTTTGCTGGCGGTCTGAGCAGTGCGAAAGTTTAAGTTATAGTCAAAATAGCCTAAAACCATAATATCAGTATTAAAAGCGTCGGCATCCAGCAGCGTTTGTTCATCAAGGTCAGGAAGAAGTTCAACGTTGGCCTCACTGTTGTACGTATGATAATTTTTAGGTATCGTGGTAAACATTTTAATGTCATACCAGCCCTTAGATAGTTGTTGCGCCACCGGAATAGTTAGTAGATTTGTACCGATAAAGGTTACGCGGGTTTTAACCAAATCTTCTTTTTCTGGTGCGTAAAGTTTGTTGAAAATAATTGGCGAGAAGATACAAGTAATGACAGCAGCCAAAATAAAAGCACCCGCTTGTTGGCTTGTGATTGCGTGTAGGTTTTGCGCAACGGTTGAAGTTGGGATCACAACCGTAATTGTGGTGGAGGCAAGAAAGCCGCCGGCCCAAGCATTTTTAGTGGTGTACCGTTGGCGATAGAAAAATACCGGAATAATCTTAGCAAGCATGAAGCAAGCAAAAAAGACGGGAATTAAAACTAATGATTGTCGATTTGATAATAGTTTGGGCAGATCTAATTTTACTCCGGTAGTAATAAAAAAGATCGGAATGAAAAAGCCGTAGCCAGTTGACGTTAACTTGTCCCGGGTCGCGTCACTAGGCTGCAGTAGTTTCATAACAATACCTGCCAAAAAGGCGCCTAAAATATTTTCGGCACCGACTCTTTCCGCAATTGTGACTAACGCGAAGATCAGGAAAAATGCCAGCCGAATATCCAATTGGGTTGTTGATTTATCAATTCGTGAAAAGAATTGGTGAATACTGCGAAAACGTAATAAAAGAAAAATTGCGGCAAGAAAAATCAAAAGAACTAACCACAAACTTTTAGATTGACCACCGTTAATTGAAGCGTAGGCAGTCAATGCGAGTAATGGCACAATTTCGCCTAACGCGGCAGTAAGTAAAATTGTTTGGCCAAACGCCTTACTTAAAAGTTCTTTTTCGGTTAAAGCAGCGATAACCACGCCTAAAGCGATGGTAGAGAAAATAATGGTAGCCAGTAAAATATCGTTGAACAAACCAGTCAAATGAAGTAACCAGCCTAAAAGTGCAGAAGTAATGACAATACCAGTGTAAGCACCAACGGCCAATTTGACAGGAGTCCACTTTGCGGGCTTAGCATTACCAATTGGCTTTTGCGGTCGAAATAAATTGAAGTCGATTTCCATCCCAGAAAGAAAGATAAGAATAATCACTCCGAGACTAGATAATTCCCGCAGGTTTGCCGTAAAATGAACCAGATTCAAGAAACTCTTACCTAAAATAATACCAACGATAATTTCGGCCACAGCTGTTGGCACTAACGTGATTTTAAAGCGTGCCATGAATAATGGTGTCATTAATGCTGCTAGTAATACGATCAGTAGTGATAGTTGTGCCATTGCTTTACGCCTCTTTTTTGTTTTTATCATAACATTTTAGAGAAAAATGGCACAAATAAAAATGAATGACTAAAGGATGAGCATCTTCCTTAAAGCATCTCCTTGGCAGATACTAACTAAAATAGTTGGGCCATAAATTAAGAGACCAGGACAACGGCCCTAGTCTCTTATTTTTCCGAACATTACTTTAGAATATGCGCCAAAACTGACTTCTGTCTACTTGAAAGCTCCAACTATTTTTCGTAGTAGAATAAAAAGTACCATTTAACGTTACCTAATCATCCATTTTTTTAATGTGGTGTTTTTTAATGAGATTATAAATGCCAATTGTGCAACCAGGAATTAAGGCAACAATAACGACACTCAATAAGATTAATGAAAAGTGATTTTGAACTAAGGGCAAACTGCCAAAGTAGTACCCTAAAAGTGAACCACTGGATACCCAAATTAAAACACCAAGAAAGTTATATAGAATAAAACGGCGGTAGCTCATTTTGAATATACCCGCAATTAACGGGATAAAGGTTCGAATCATTGGAACAAAACGGCCGAAGATCACTGTTTTACCACCATGCCGAATAAAAAAAGCAGAAGCGTGCTCAAGTTGATCATCTTTGATATGGCGCTTGATAAACCTTAAACGTCCAAGGTGCCGGCCAATTTCAAAATTAACGGTGTCGCCGATTAATGCGGCAAAGAAGAACGTTAAAAAGAGTAATTGCATATCAAGAAAGAAGCCATTACGTGCTGCTAAAGTACTGCTAATAAAAATAACCGATTCACCAGGTAAAAAAGGAAAGATGACTAGGCCGGTTTCAATAAAAATCATTAAGAATAAAATGGCGTAACTGTAATGACCAAAATATTGAAAAAGCGGCAATAGGACAGACTCCAAGTGGGTTAGGCCGTAAATTAATGTGTGTACCAAGTCATCCCTCCTCATCAACAACATTAATTCTAGAGTACACTGTTTATAGCAAATGGTGCAACGCCAAACGTAAAAAATAGGCATGATTTAAACAAAAATTTATAACTAACAGTTGTACTTAAACGAGGTCGCATACTGTTTAACAACTAGTTGATTCAAACGACATTAAAACAGAGAACCCACGGGTAGATAGGTTAGTAGGTATTTAAGTATATTTACTAGTTGACTGACATTCGATCACTATGTGGTTTCAGTTCGCACCGATTGTATGAAGCCGCGGAAAGTGCTAAAATTGAATATCCAAATAACTTAAGTTTAGTGTTCATAAGGAGGCAGTGCATCAGTGACTGAGAAGCAAAAAGAACAAGCACGAGTAGATGATGTTGTAGCCAAAATTAAGTCAACTGAAAGTAAATTGACTAAGAAGATCAGTGAAGCTAAAAGTGATGAACAATCCATCAACGATAACTTTAATAATGATGTGAAGCTAAATACTGGCTCTTATGAAGGCATGATGGATACTGCCCTATCGATCAGGCAGCAACAGCAAATGCTGAATGAGCGGAATAATAGTTGGCAGCATTCAGCACAGCAACTGGATGTTTTACAGCGTTTGGATAAGACGCCTTATTTTGCGCGGATTGATTTTCAGGAAGATAAGGCCAAGGCGGCAGAAACGATATACATTGGGTTAGGTTCCTTTACCGATTCTACGGATCACTTTCTAATTTATGACTGGCGGGCACCAATTTCGTCGATTTATTATGATGGTAATCTTGGCCGAGTGACCTACCAAACGCCAGACGGTGAACAGGCCGTTAACGTCAGTTTAAAACGACAATTTTTGATTGAAAATGGTCAGATTAAAACCATGTTCGATACCCAAGAGACCATCGGCGATCAAATGTTGATGGAAGTACTGGGTGAACAATCTGACACTAAGATGAAGAGTATTGTCACCACAATTCAGCGGGAACAAAACCAGATTATCCGTGATACTTCGGCTAAACTGTTATTTGTTCAAGGTGCTGCTGGCTCTGGGAAAACGTCAGCAATTATGCAGCGAGTTGCGTATCTGTTATACCGGTACCGGGGAAATTTAAAGTCTAGTCAAGTGATTATGTTTTCGCCTAATCAGTTATTTAATGACTATATTTCTAACGTTTTACCGGAATTAGGTGAACAAAATATGGTGCAGTTAACGTATCATCAATACGCTGCCCGGCGTTTGCCCAATATTGAGGTGGAGGATCTATTCACTCAATTTGAAAAGCACGAAAATCACGTTGACAAGAAGGTCAGTCGCTTAAAATCCAGTTTGGCATTTCTGGAAGCAACCCAGAAGTACGCTGAACATTTGGAAAAGGCGGATATGCATTTTCGGGATGTGAAATTACGTAATGAAGTTTTTATCGATAAAGATCGAATTGAAAAAACTTATTATAAATACAATGAAAACTATCATTTAGGTAATCGATTAACTGCCACAAAGGAAAATTTATTACGTTATTTGGGACGCCGAATTAATTCGGAAATGCGATCTAAATGGGTTAGTGAATTTATTGAAAGCCTTGATTCAGAGGGAATTAATAAGTGGTATGGTGATCATCCGCATAATTTTGAGAATGGTGACAAGGAATTTAGTTTCTTAGCCCGGCGTGTTGTAACGGCCGCCTTTGAAAGTGTTCGCCGAGGAATTAGTCGGAATCATTTCTTAAATATTAAGGGTCAGTACATCGACTTTCTACGGCAAGTACCAAAATATCTAGATCTAAAACAGTTTAACGTTAGCGAAGAAGAATGGCAGTTGGACGTTAACCAAGTTTTAGATCGTTTGCGTCAGAAAAAGTTAGCAATGGATGACGTGACACCTTACCTTTACATGTACGATTTAATAACTGGTAAACACGGTGATCGGGATATTCGCTATTTATTTATTGACGAAATTCAGGATTATACACCTTATGAATTAGGCTTTTTGAAAACTAGTTTTCCACGAGCTCGTTTTACGCTGTTAGGCGATTTGAATCAAGCTATTTTCACTCAAGAAAGTAGCTTGCTTAAAGAATTGGGAACGATGTTTGAAAAGGAAGATACGCGGGTTATTCAACTAACTCAGTCTTATCGCTCTACTGAACAGATTACGAATTTCACTAAGGCACTGTTGAAAAATGGCGAGAAGGTCACTGCTTTTAATCGTGAGGGGCCAACTCCTAATTTGATTGTCCGACCAACAACTCGTGATTTAGTGACGGCCTTAAAGCAGCAGCTAACGGTTAACGATGAAGCCGGTCAGACTACGGCGATCATTACGAAGACTCGGCAGGACAGTGAGGCACTTTACACGATAATGCATGATCAGAAAGTGCCAGTGACGCTGATTCGGTCTGAAAATCAACGTTTGGCGGCTGGAACAATTATTGTCCCATCCTACTTGGCCAAAGGGCTAGAATTTGACGCGATTATTGCTTGGCAAGTCACAGCGGCCAATTACGGGAATGACGACGAACGGCAGCTACTATATACAATTGCTTCGCGGGCAATGCATCATTTAACGCTAATGGCTGAAAAAACGGTTTCACCATTGTTGAATGACGTGCCAAAAGAACGGTATACAGTTGATAAAAAGAGTGTTTGAAAAAGCGTTCGGATGCTACGCTACAATTGAGAATTAGCTATAACCGGAGTCGGCTTTTTTGAACAGGTTTACGCTAGATTGGCTAGGGCGATACTAGCAAGCGTATTTTGCAAACACGACCTAGACCAGTTAAACTTATTTATAGAAAATAGAAAAGCAGCGTACTCGTTTAGCCAATTAATCTGGTTTTAAACGAGTACGCTGCTTTTTTGCTAGTTATTAGTTGAAAATTAGAACACATTTAATAGGTAATTTTTTGTTAGTTACGATCAGAAACCAGTCATCACCGAGTCTTATAGTAGGCTCTTCCAGTCACGAGCCCAAACGGCGCCCATAACCTTTCGACCGGCATGAACCCCAAGCACTGGCCCTAGGGTACTGGTATCAATGGCAACTTGTGGGTAACTAGCCTGAAAATCATTAACCCAGTTTTCACTTTCGGCCGCATTATCGCCGTCAATGACGTCAATCCGAACGGGATAATCAACTTGATTAATGTAATCAGTGATTTCACGTTTAACGTGGTTAAAGGCACGCCGGGAAGTACGTTCTTTAGCAACCGCGACAATCTTTCCTTGTTTATCAAAGTTTAAAATTGGTTTGATACGTAACATGTTGCCAACAATAGCCGAGGCGTTGCTTAGCCGGCCAGTACGAACTAAATGGCTGAGATCGGCAACAATAAAGTCAACCCGTTGGCTATCACGTAGTATTTTTAAGGCTGCAAGAATTTCGTCAACGGATTTACCAGCCTTAGCTAAATTAGCAGCCAATAAAGCCATGTTGCCTTCTGCTGCGGTGGTTAATAGTGAATCAAAAGGATAAACTTTTATGTTAGTAATGTTCGGTAAATAGGCCTCTAAATTAGGAATAAAGCTGGTGATGCCGCTGGACAGGTGAATACTGATAACAGCATCGTAACCTTGTTCTGCTAGATCATCGTATACAGCCTGAATTTGGCCCATGGAAATCTGAGCTGTACTAGGTAGTTCCTTATGTGTTTGTAACATATCGTAAAATTGTTTAGTTGTAAGATCGACATTTTCTTTGTAAGTAGTTTTTCCAAAAATAACGGTAATTGGGACGACCGTTATATTATTTTCGTTTGCTTGTTGTTCGGTTAAGTAGGATGCACTATCAGTTACAACAGCAATCTTCATCTATTTCACTTCTTTCATCATTTTAGAGTACAATCATATTCACCAGTCTACGCTATTTAACGGGACAATGCGACTAATTTTTCATTAGTCGTTGGCGTAAATGTTCGGTAATTAAGGAACATAGCAATTGATTACCAGCAGAATTAAAGTGAAGGCCATCATCTTGGTGTAGTGGTTTCACTTGAGCCTGCATGGCGGCGCTTAGGTTAATAAAATCAACGTGGGCCTCTTTAGAAACGTCGTTGACAATTTGATTGTATTCGGTGATACGATGAATTGGCCGATCAGGATTTAACCTTTCGTCAATCATTGGTGGACCAATCATAATTAGTTTGTTGGCCCCGATTTTTCTGATTAATTCAGTTAGATTTTGCCGGTAAGCTTGGGGGCTAATGCCCAGAATTTGCGATAAATCATTGGCACCAAAAAAGAGAACGACAGCGGCCGGCTTACGACTTAAAACGTGTGCCGTAACCCGATCAAGGGCGTCTTTTGTAGTGTCTCCGGGAACGGATGCATTAAAAACGTGGTCGTTGGGAAAGGCTTGCTGGATCGTCTTAGTAATGACCGGATAGGTCCAACCATGATTAAAGCCAGCAAGAATACTATCACCAAAAAGAATAATTTCTGCCATGTTTTGTCTCCTTAAAAGTATGTTTGTTACCACTAAGAGTAGTTTTTGGTAAGAGAGTGGGACAACAGTTTGGTTCTTATTGTTTCCGCACGTTACTCTAGAATGTGCGCCAAAAGTCTGGGTTTACGTGCCTAACTACAGTTCATTCAATAACTGTACTATGGTTATTGGATTAGCTTACGTTACGCAGTGAACCCCAAAAACGGCTTTTGTCCCACTCCCAGGACAAACAACGGACAATCTTGTGCTATACTTTTGCTTAAATATTTCCGTGTAAAGGATAAAATAATTATGAAACAACAAATAAAAACGTGTGCGGCCTCAACCGCACTACAAGCACATCACATATTGTATCAAGATTTGAATCCGCTGCAAACTTTACATGGCGGGCATTTAATGGCGTTAGTCGATAATGTGGCTTCTATTAGCGCACTACGATTTGCGAACACGGCGGTGATGACTGCGACCGTGGATCATTTTGAATTTAAGCAAGCCTTTCAAGTTGGCCAAATTGTCACGGTTCAAACCTACGTTAGCGGTGCCGGTAATCGCTCCCTAGAAATTTTTGCCAAGGTTATTGGCGAGGATGCATTAAGCGGTGAACGTTACCTTGGCGCAACGGCTTTTCTGACTTTTGTCGCTTTAGATAAGCAGGCAGTGTTGCCCACTTTAAGACCAGAAAATCGTGAAGAAAAACTAGTTTGTGCTGCCTACGAACAACGGCGAGCCGCTAATTTGAAGGCACAACAAGAAAGTAGTGAACTAGCACAACAATTAGATCTCAGTGTTAAATAAAAGGATTGTTGGAACTGTTGGTGGTGCCACTTTGTAAAAATAAATGCTGCGTGTTCAAAGATCGATTTTGGTGGTCGGGCTACGATCATTAAATGATATGCTAGCCTAAACGAGTCATTTGATGATCTAGGCATTACTCTGAAATTAATTTTACTAGTATTTGTCTAACTAATTTAGCGGGAACGTGTTTAGGTTAATCCTCAAAATCTAAACGCTTTCCAAACACGCTTTAAAAAACTCCGGTAAAATTTCAGAGGTATGCTAAAATAGAGGCATCATGGATGTGGTGGGGGATTAAATTGCAAGATGAGATGAATTACTACCGGATCAGTCGGGATGAATGGCGCCGTTTCTATCGTAATGGAATGGCACCGCTTACCCAGGCCGAACTGGACCAAGCCAAATCATTAAACGATCAAATATCGCTAGAAGACGTACGGGAGATTTATTTACCTTTACGCCATTTGATTCATGTTTACTATGATCAATATCAAGCGCAACAGCATGATCGCACGAATTTTTTGCGAGTGCGCGCGCATAAAACACCATTTATCGTTGGTATTGCCGGTAGTGTAGCAGTGGGCAAAAGCACCACGGCGCGCTTACTAGAAATTTTGTTAACCCGGGCTTACCCGACAAAACGAATTCAAAATATTACTACCGATGGTTTCTTGTACCCTAATGCTGAGTTGAAGCAACGAAAAATATTGGAACGCAAAGGCTTTCCAGAAAGTTATGATATGCAGCGGTTAATTAATTTTTTAACCGACGTTAAAAATAATAAGGGCCCTGTGAAGGCACCAAAGTATTCGCACCAAATTTACGATGTGATTCCTAACGAATATGATGTAATCGATTCACCGGATATTCTAATTGTTGAAGGGATCAACGTCTTGCAGCTACCAAGCAATCAATTGGTTTATGTTAGTGATTTCTTCGACATTTCAGTTTACGTTGATGCAGAACCGAATCTGATTGAGAAATGGTACTTGGATCGTTTTAAAGTGCTACTAGATACAGCCTTCACTGATCCAACAAATTATTATTATTCTTATGCGGTTGGTGATCGCGCGGCTGCTTTGAAAATGGCCCGTCACGTTTGGGAGACCAACGATTTACCGAACTTAAAGGAATACATTTTACCAACCCGGAATCGTGCTGACGTCATTTTGCATAAAACAAACAACCATAAGATTGATCACGTTTATTTTCGTAAATTTTGAGGTCAATGAGTGTTTGTCCAGAAAAATACCAATAAAAGTAGTTTTTAAACTTACTTAACGCTAGCAATTAGTATTTTTTTAATTGAGCTACCCTAATAATTAGATGAAAAGCGGCTTTGAAAGGTTGACCGAATGGACGACAATCAGTAAAATGAGTTTATTGAAAATATTTATGAAAAGAAAGTGCTTAAAAAGGTGTTCACAGACTGAATGCAGGAATTGGTTTTTTAGGTACGTTTAAGTTACTTACATCAAATGAATGAGGTGAATTATTTGGCAACGACGGACATGCAAAATTTTGATAAGATCATCGTCCTCGATTTTGGGAGCCAGTACAATCAATTGATTACCCGGCGAATTCGTGAATTTGGGATTTATTCTGAATTGTTATCGCATAAACTGACTGCTGCGGAAATCAAAGCAATGGCACCAAAAGGCATTATTTTTTCTGGTGGACCAAACAGTGTCTATGATAAGGATGCTTTTCGAGTTGATCCAGAAATCTTTAATCTAGGTATTCCGGTTTTAGGAATCTGTTATGGCATGCAGTTAATGGCAGATATTCTGCCTGGTGGCGACGTTGAACCAGCTAATAATCGTGAGTACGGTCGGGCTGATATTCAGGTTACTGATCCAACTGCCGTATTATTCAAGGATTTACCAACTGATCAGTACGTTTGGATGAGCCACGGTGATTTAGTGACGAAGGTACCTGATGGTTTCAAACAAACCGCAACTAGTAAGAACTGTCCAATCGCGGCAATGGCTGATGATAAACGGAAATTCTATGGCTTGCAGTTCCACACTGAAGTTCAAAATACCGAGTATGGTAATGACATTTTACGGCACTTTGCTTTCGACGTTTGTGGCGCCAAGGCCAACTGGTCCATGAACGATTTCATTGACTTACAAATTCAAAAAATTCGGGAACAAGTCGGTGATCGCAAGGTCTTACTTGGACTTTCCGGTGGGGTTGATAGCTCCGTTGTAGGAGTTTTACTCCACAAAGCAATTGGAACTCAGTTGACAAGTATTTTCGTTGACCATGGTTTACTACGTAAGGGCGAGGCTGATCAAGTCATGGCTAGTCTTGAAGGTAAATTCGGTTTAAATATCATTAAAGTTGACGCGCAAAAGCGTTTCTTAGATAAATTAACCGGCGTATCTGATCCTGAAAAGAAACGCAAGATCATTGGTAACGAATTTATTCAGGTCTTTAACGACGAAGCAATTAAGCTTAAAGGCATTGATTTCCTTGCCCAAGGGACACTGTATACCGACGTTATCGAGAGTGGTACTGATACTGCGCAAACAATTAAATCGCACCATAACGTTGGTGGTTTGCCCAAGGACATGCACTTCCAGTTGATTGAACCATTACGGACTTTGTTCAAGGATGAAGCACGTGATTTAGGCGAAAAATTAGGTATGCCGGAAGAACTTGTTTGGCGACAACCATTCCCTGGCCCTGGCCTGGGAATTCGAGTTATCGGTGCCATTACCGAAGACAAACTCAACATCGTGCGCGACAGTGACTTCATCTTACGGGATGAGATCCAAAAGGCTGGCATGATGCGTGATATCTGGCAATACTTCACCGTTTTGCCTGGTATTCGTAGTGTTGGTGTTATGGGTGATGGTCGTACTTACGATTACACAGTTGGTATTCGTGCCGTCAACTCGATTGACGGCATGACCGCCGACTTTGCACGCATTCCCTGGGACATCTTGCAAAAGATTTCCGTCCGAATCGTTAACGAAGTCGACCACGTCAACCGCGTAGTGTACGATATTACCTCCAAGCCGCCGGCGACGATTGAGTGGGAATAAAAAAATAAGATTTTAAACAAGTTCAGCCCTGTAGTAACCCGTTAAAAGGTTATTGCAGAGCTGTTTTTTGTTTAAGCAAAAATGGTATAAAATGATTAAAATTGGTTATTATCCGGTACATTAGACGGTACGTTTTAATTTGCCCATTTTGTACCGTCTATAGCTTTGAGACTGGTTTTATTCATTGAAAAAGGGTAATGGTCACTGAAAAATTAAATGGCTATTACCTTTTCTATTTTGCGTGTGCCTTAAATGAGTCTATAAAAATGGACCAGTAATAGAGCGAATGCTACTTATGGAGCCAGAAGGTGTTCCCGAAAAAGCAATCTCACCGCTATTTCTACCGGATCCTGGGCCAAGATTGACTATTCAATCTGCCTGTTTTATAAATTGCAAATTATATGCAATGACGATCAGAGTTTATTCACGGTCTAGATTGCTTAAACCTGTGGTGGGTTCATCAAGAATAATCGTTTTATTTTTGATTCAAATGTGATTATTAACTATGCTATACTTTTATTAATATATTTTTTGGAGGATGAATTGATGAATAAGGGTATTGACGCCCCTCTAGTTCCATTTTTATTGTGTTTGGGTGGGTTAGCGCTAATTGGTTTAGGATTAGTTCCACCGATTGAAGTCGGTATGAGCTTGGCCTTGCAGTTAGCTGGTGGACTTTATTTGATAGCGTGTGGTTGTGTGTTTATCCATACCAGTCTAGTTGGTAAAGAAAAAATCTGGGATAAAGTCTTGAATCAAAATAAGATTGACTCAACAGCCAAATGCCTCGATATAGGCTGTGGCAATGGCTTGGTCATGTTTAAATTAGCAAAAGTAGCTTTGAATGGTAAAGTGGTCGGAATTGATATCTGGCGCAGTCGTGATCAGTCGAACAATTCTAAGCGAAAAGTAGAGACAAACATTAGACAAATGAATTTAGACAAGCGAGTTGAAGTCTTGACGGCCGACATGAGAGAAATGCCTTTCGACACGGATAGTTTCGATGTTGTTGCATCTAGTCTAGCAATTCATAATGTGAAGCCTGCAAAAGAGCGAGAGAAGGCGCTGCGAGAAATTGCGCGAGTGCTAAAGGATTCCGGTAAATTACTGTTGGTTGATATGGAACGTAAGGATAACGAATACATAAGTGTTTTGAAATCATTAGGGTTTAGTCATTTTGCGGTGCAATATTCAGGATTTAACGGCTGGTGGGGCGGTCCATGGGCTCCAACGTTTGTGCTTGTGGCCTCACGATAGAATTAAGTAATAAAAGAACGGCATCAACTAAACACTGATAACTTAAGTAATCCAAATTATCGGCGGTAAAGTTTACAACTAATATGGGTAAAAACCATTAGCGTGATAAAATCCATGGATCTTTTTTAATGGACTGATCATTTTTCGATTAACATAAGTTATTTGCGGTTATTACTCTATAATTATTGGCATTTATTGTTAGTGAAATACCAGGATTTGAACAATTAACGTAATAGTTTTTACCTTTTTTTAAAATTGAATCCGCATCATTAATACACGCTTTTACTAGATCTTCAATTTGATGACTGAAACTTGAAAGCTAATAATCACGCCAAAGGCGTGTGGTTATTGGCTTTTTTGGCAAAAAAATAAACGCAAGCTC
>NZ_RHNQ01000037.1 GCF_003946275.1 Loigolactobacillus backii | reverse complement strand
CAATCGTATGATCAAACAGATCCAGCGAACGGCTTTTGGTTTTCGTAACTATCACCATTTAGTTTCACGGATCAAACTACAACAAATGCGCACCAAACCAAATAAAAAAACAGCATTAGAAGTTGCCTAACTTCTAACGCTGTAAAATTGGCTATCAACAGGATTTGACAGAGAGCCAAATAATCTTGTAAGAAGTCGTTTTCACCGTTCATAGCAGCAACATACATTGCCTTTTCAACGACGTTACGAAGTCCAACGTAGATTGAATCAACAGGACTTGACTGTAATTCTTTGTAGTACTGGATTTGATAACCATTTAATAGGCCAAATTGGTTAGCCAAAGCCTTAACTGAGCTTGTTAATGGGCTAAGAATACCATTAATTGCTGAGCCAACAAGCGGAATGCTGCTAACATCAAATCCTAAGGCACCAGTAATCGTACCAACTGGATCAGTAATTAAGGAATTAAGTTCCCCAAAAAGACCAGAAGCCTTACTCAAAATACCTAAGTTATAGTTGTTACCATCGCCACCGGCCATTGAAGTGATAACACTCCAGAAGCTTGAGTTACCTTGGGAGAAGAATTGGCTATCAATATCGCTTTGACCACCAAGTGAAGCCTTGTTAGTTAAAACATACTTTTCAAGGTAAGACTGAATACTTGGCTGGAATAATGGAATGTAAACGTCCCAAGTATCATTCAATTTTTCAACAGAATGGTTAAGTGCCGTCTTCATTGAAGTTCCGGTACTTAATTCTGGAAGTGCAGCAATTTGTGCCTCGGCTGTCTTTACGGCTGTGAGGTACATTGTATTCCAAGCAGTCGTTTGGTTGTTATCCATCCGATTATACAAAATAGTAGTTGCTTGAATTCCGGCACCAGTATTTGAGTTATAACCAAAATCATTGGCATAATCATTCAAACTAGCAAGCATATTTTGTGATAACGCTTTGTAATAAGTATCCCATGCACTTGCCCACTGTTTAACTACGTATTGGTAGCCTTGAGCCTGTGCCGTACCATTACCGTACGTTTCACCATTGATTGCATAATCACTGAATGAATTGTCACCATTGTTGGCAGCTGAATATGCTTTACCTAAATCATACATATCAGCATAACCAGTCATATTCTTATACTGGGTAGTATCAGCAAGGCTGGAAAGTACTGACGAAATGTCAGTACCAGTACCAGTACCGATACCTAAATCAGAAAGAATATCACCAATAACAGGAATATTGCCTAAAATATTGTTAAGTAACTGACTTGAACTAACACCAGGAATTAAGTTGGCAATTCCACCAACAACACCACCAATTTGTCCAGCTAAGCCACCGATAAACGAAATGAAGTTATCAGAACTTGATAAAGCTGCGATAACGGCATTACCTTTATCACTACCGATATCATCAAGTGCGGCCTTATAACCAGTCTGCCAGTCAGCGGCCTGTGTATTAGGGTCAATCGTCGTCAAATTAGGAACCGTTGGAATTGTTGCTGTATTTGAAGTAGTAGTTGCTGCACTGCTGGCAGAACTACTTGCGGCAGCCGTTGCAGCTGCTGCCCGAATTTCTGTAGCAACACTAGTAACTGCATAATTAGCAGCAGCACTAGATAAAGCAGCAGTTAATTCAGCACTGGTTGGATCAACCAACGTAGTCATTTCTGCTTCACTTGCTACGTTTGCTCCAGCAGCACTTAAATCAGAAACGGCAGCTGAAGAAGTTACACCTGCTTCATCAGAGGCAACAGTATCAGTATCAGCACTTGCTGAAGTTTCAGAAGTGGCAACATCGTTATTAACGACGGCGTCATCTCCTGTTTCTACAGTAGTATCTGCTAATGAAAGTGCTGGATCGGCAGTTGAGCTAGTTGCAGTTGAAGTTTCAACTGAAGCTGCGCTACTAACTGTTGCAGTAACACCATCACTCGTTGCAGCTGAACTGACAGCTGCGGTTGATGATGCAGCATCACTTGTTGCGGCAGCTGAACTGACAGCCGCGGTCGATGTTGCAGCATCACTTGTTGCAGCAGCTGAACTGACAGCCGTTGTCGATGTTGCGGCATCACTTGTTGCAGCAGCTTAACTGACAGCTGTTGTCGATGTTGCAGCATCACTTGTTGCAGCAGCTGAACTAACAGCCGTTGTCGATGTTGCAGCATCACTTGTTGCAGCAGCTGAACTGACGGCTGTTGTCGATGTTGCGGCATCACTTGTTGCGGCAGCCGAACTGACAGCTGTTGTCGATGTTGTTGCATCACTTGTTGTTGCAGCTGAGCTTACGGCTGCAGTAGATGATGCAGCACTAACTGGCGAAGCAACTGCGGACGAAACTGATAATTTATTATCACTTGAACTTAAAGCACTTGGATCTGACGTTAAGGCTGCATGTGTTGTTGTATCAGCATGTGCAGCACCGCCAACTACAAAACCTCCTGTTAAAGTAAGTGTACTCATCATTGCGTACAACCATACTTTACCGGACTTATACATCTTGTAGTGTTCAGACACTGTCTTTAAATAGCGTTGTGGATTATTTTTACCCAATTTGCTACGTCTCCTTCCAAATCACCTAACAAGTAAAACTACTTTACTTGTAAAAAAACATTTCGAACATCACACACAACAACACACTCGGCGCCTTGTATTCCTCCCGTGAAACTCTCAATGACTACCTTTTCCCCCAAAAAGGTATTGTTAGCTATTAAGAAATAGCTAACAGCGTCATTGTGAAATACAAAACGATCAATCAATTAATATTTCCTAAGTGTTAACACTTCCCCTAAAAATGTATTGTGCTGTAGCAATTACTACAATTAACAACTTTTTGCCATTTTTAACAATCACACCAACGGTTTTTGACCCTAGGCGTGATCCCCAAAAAAGCAATTAGCCTAGAAATTTTCAAAAACCAAGTTTAAGTCATTAATATATAAATTTTAATTATTTATTAACAATTAAGCTTAGTTGATATACTTTGTTTTAACATAAATTCAGTAAAGCGGCAACGTGTCCCACTTTTCAAAAAAATCTCAAGCATTATTCTCATTATCGATTTTAAAAATCCATAAGCCTTAAGACCGCTGTTAAATCAAGGTTTGAAAAGCCCACTTTTCTTATCTATTATATATTAATGATAGTTCAATAATTTTTAAATTTACATGTAGTCAGTTTTCATAAATATAATTACTCAAATTGACTACAAAAAATGGCAACTATTTTTGTAATTTTAGAAATAAAAAAATTTGGTCAGAAGTGAAACGACTAAAATGTCCGTCTCACTCTGACCAAATTTTTCACATACTTATTACTTCAAAAAATACCTTATTTTAAATTTTGGGTGCTCTAAAATACAACCAATTTAAAACGATTACGTAAACCTGAGGGCGTTTGGAAAATGCCCTTATTAGTATTCACCAAGCTAAGCTAATGAAAACGTGTTTGAAAAAGCAGCTTCCTGCGGTTGCCATGTTTCAACTTGGCGTTTTTCGCCATAGTTGAATGGACAACGTATGCAGCATCAAGATTATTAACGTTTTTGGTTGCGATTCGGATTTTGGTTTATCCTAGTCCAATCGCCAGCGTCAGTAATCTTCAGAATCTAAGCACTTTTTCAAACACTCTAGTAATTTACTCTAAAAGTCTTTTGGCAATAAATATTTCGCATCCGTTTCAGGATCCTGTGAAGTTAAAATCTTGGGACCGTCCTTTGTGATTACCAGCGTGTGCTCATACTGACAGCTTAATGAACCGTCCACTGTTGTCACGGTCCAACCATCTGGTGCAGAACTGTCACAGTGCCAATCACCAACGTTGACCATTGGTTCAATCGTAATGGTCATGCCTTCGCGCAAACGTAACCCTTTGCCGGCAGTACCGTAGCCTGGTACCATCGGATCTTCGTGCATAGTTGGTTGAATACCGTGGCCAACGTATTCACGAACATCGCCGTAACCATTCTCATCTTCAACGTAGGTCTGAATGGCGTGGCCAATATCACCCACTCGATTGCCAATCACGGCCTGATCAATGCCTAAATAGAGACCCTTCTTCGTTACCGCCATCAACTTCTTAACTTCATCACTGACATCGCCAACAGCGTAGGCCCAGCAGGAATCAGACATATAGCCATCGACGGAAACAACGGTATCGACTTTCACTAGGTCGCCGTTTTTTAACAAAACATCCTTCCGGGGGAACCCGTGACAGATTTCGTTATTGATACTGACACAAGTGGCATATTTATAGCCTTCAAACCCTTTTTCCTCAGGCTTAGCATTATTTTCTGCAAAATAACGAACGGCAAATTTTTCAATATCCCAGCTGGAAATCCCAGGCTTGATAATTTTCCGTAATCCAAGGTGCATCCCAGCTAAAACGGCACCAGACTTCTGCATACCGCGAATTTCACGATCTGATTTGAGCGTAATCATTGACATTAATACGAACCTCCTGAGTTCTCTAATCTTTATTTCCTAAAACTTGCGGGATTCCTACCCTTATAAACTCAAAGATATTTCCTGCTTTTTTCATGACATTTCTATTATATACTTTATGCGCATTTACGAAAGTTACTAAACTCGAGAGTGTTTGAAAAAGCGGTTAGATTATGGAGTATAGCCTAGCTAGGCGAAAAGAGACGCGCAGCGGATCGTTCGACTGGCGTAGCTATACGCAATAATCTGCTTTTTCAAACACGTTTACACCAGAGTGCCTGAAAAAGCGCTCAGGTTCTGAGGATTAGCCTAGATTGATGAATTAGCTGTGCAACAGATGATTCGGCGATCGTAGCTAGCCGCAGGAATCTGCTTTTTCAAACACGTTTACGTCTAATTTAATCAAGGCACCCCCTAAATTAAAACTAACCTTAAATCACTACACAACGTTAATTCTAATAGCGTCTCTCTAAACAAATTTAAAAAAATACGAAAAAGCATTACAATTGAGTAAAGATTGTCGTTTGATTACTAATTTTAATCTCA
The DNA here is from genome assembly GCF_003946275.1 of Loigolactobacillus backii. Classification (GTDB taxonomy): domain Bacteria; phylum Bacillota; class Bacilli; order Lactobacillales; family Lactobacillaceae; genus Loigolactobacillus; species Loigolactobacillus backii. The sequence goes on along the minus strand of NZ_RHNQ01000037.1, from coordinate 22,354 downwards.
ATACTTGATTATTTCTAAAAAATAAACGATTAAATATCTGCTTCAGCAAGGAGAGTTAGCCTATGTGGAAAAAAAGTAAACGTAAAAATGAAATTGTCTACGTGGAAAAGAAACCAGTTTATAAACAACGCTGGTTTTGGATTCTCATTGTCATTGTAATACTTTTAGTTGCTGGCGATATCAATAATTTCATTTCTAAAAACAACTCAACTTCTACTGATAGAACCGCAGCAGCCAGCAGTGCCCCAACGCCTAAAAAGAATACCCACGCAAAAGTGAACTTGGTCAATGATATTACCGCGAATAGCTACAATAACATTAAAGTTGGTAATTTAACCAAAAGTGGTGGTGATGGGACAACTTACATCAGCCTGGTTCAAAAGTTTGGCAAACCAAGTACAACCAGTGACGCCGCCAGCAATAACATCGCCACCAAAGTAAAAACCTGGTCCAATATCAGCGGCAGTGGTCCTGATGCCAAAATGACCGTTTCTTTTGTGCATAATCATGCTGTTGATAAGAATCTAACCGGTATTCAGGTCACGCGAGAAAATAACATTTCTTTGGACCAATTTAATAGCGTCCAAAACGGCCAAAGCTACCAGCAAGTTACGAAAGAGCTTGGTAAACCAAATGCTGTGCGCGTTACTTCAAACAACGGGAAAAAGACAACTGTTACGGAATATTTGACTGGCGTTGCCGGCAAACAAGGCGCCAATATTATTATTATTTACGATAATGCTAAGGTTACCGGCAAAACCCAAAATAATATGAAATAGTGTTGTCAGCCCGGGGCGTACACTAATTAGCATCTTCGCTTACTTTACTTCGATTTTCCTGATACAGGTAACGGACATAGCAAGCTAGGACGTACCCCACAATGAGGATTGCAACAATTGATTCTACAATTGTCAGCAAATTCAGTGATACTATTTGGTAACCTATTTTAATGAAAAGATCACGAACGGCAGTGATGGCAATCGCTGTAATGACCAGTGGAAAGGTAAACGCCGCGTAACTTGGTGAGAATTTAGTTTGCAACAAGCGCGGCAAACATGCTAACACTAAGAAATACATTAACTGTGAAAGAACCAGTAGGCCTAGCAATGGCCAAAAACTTTGGTACGTAAAACCTTTCATGTAGCCTGCCAAACAAAGTGATCCTGGGGCCGCAATGACTGCGACTAATGGTATAGTCCGCTGGGACATTTTTTGAATTTTGAATACCCGGCGCAACACAATTGGTAACAGGATTAGGTAAAAGACAACGGCCAGCCATAATACGACATGGCCTAAGGTTGGGTTAAAATCTGCGGAAGTCATTGGGATGACCCCCATCCCAACGTAGACGATAAACCAACTAGGGTAAACTTGCGCAAGGGTGACTTTTTTGCGCAGCACAAAGTAATACGTAAAATAAAGCATCAGCCCAAATTGGATGATCACGCCTAAATACCAAACACTGCTAGCTAAGTGCTTAAAGCCCGTTAGATACGTGGCCAGCACCATGATAGCCATTGAAAAGTTAGGCGCCACCGAGGCAATAATTGGATCTTTCAGCGCCTGAACACTGTCTTTGAAATCAAAGATTAATTTTAAGATGACAAACAAGAGCCCAACTGCGGCGCCAAGTCCCAGTACATTAGCGAGGACTGTTAGTTGATAATCCTTTGCTAAGTTGCCTAAGGAAGCAATGGCCAAAAAAAGGCCGCAGATGGGAATGGGAATTGATTTAAGAAAAATACGCATTAGTTCGTTGCTCCTTTATAAAGGCTTAGAATTAGGGAATGTTTAGAAAAGCGGTTAGATTCTGAGGATTAGCCTAAGTAGTCACTTTTGCCGTGAAACGGCCGAAGTGATTACTGTAGCTAACCGCAGGAATCTGCTTTTCTAAACACGAACTAGTTTAGTCGTTTTGATCGTGCTTTGGAAGCCTATTTTCGTTATAGGAAGTGTTTCAAAAAGCGTTCAAATTCTGAGAACAGGTCTAACCACTCTCTGGTCAGCAAATTCAAGCCATAACTATTTTAATCACCGCTAAAATATTGACTAAAATTCGACAATAGGCCAGTTACCCTGCCGCAGAAAAAGAAGCAGCAAAAACTATCGTCATAGTTTTTGCTGCTTCTCTTTTATTGCTTGCTAAAAAACCTTTTACCATTAGCTAATCAAAAATAACAATTAATTTTTCATTCGATTAATCTTTATCTTCGTGGCGACGTTTCTTTCCAGCACCTGCTAGGCCAGCAAGTCCAAGCAGGAACGTTCCAATCATAGCCAAGTAACCATTAGCGCTTTCACCTGTTTGGGGTAATTTGTGCTTATCTGTCGTTGCCGACTTCTTCAAGCTGGTTGCGTCTCCGGCCAGCCCAACAACTGGTTTTGCCGTTGACTTAAACGCTGTTTGTACAGTGGTTGCCTGTTCATTGGATTGTTGTCCTTCACCAGGCGTAGTTGTCGTGCTCTTACCTTTATTAGCGTAAGCGTATGTGAGTGAACCGTCCGAATGAACCTTTTCGGTAAATGGACCATCACCGTTGCCTGAATCATGTGTCATGGAAACAACGCCATTTGGTTTGTCATTCGTAACCGTTGTTTTACCAATCGTCGCCGTCTCGCCGGGATGCAATGTGATTGCCGGTAGTGAGTCTTTGCCATTTGGCGTTTCAACAATCGTTTCATCACCAGTATCAACATCGACATGAACGTGCGTATTATCGCCGTCTGGCCAGGTCTTATTAATATCAGTAACTTCACCATCTGGATTCTTCGTTACGGTAGTTGTGCCGCCATCTGGATCCTTAGTAGTGGATAACGTCCCGTTGAAAGTGTAACTAACTGTTTGGTTAAGATGCTGGTCGTTTCCAGAGCGAATTGCGTCAATCTCAGCACTTGCTAATGTGACCGTGGCAACATTGGCCTGACTTGAAATGTAATTTTCAAGTTTTGGACTAGCAACACTAACCAGATTGTTTGTTCCATCGATTACCCAATCAGTAAAGCCAAGTAATTCGCCAGTCTTACTATCAACAATTGCACTTCGTTTGTAGTTTGTCGTCTGCATAACTGTCTGCGGAGTGGCTGGTACGTTAGGATTTTTACTTGCGTTGATCTTGTAAGTAATTGTCCGACTAACTGTCTGATTCAAATCAGCGGCAGTGATTTCTGGCATCTTAGGCCCGTCAGGATTACTTGGATCAACTGGTTGTGTTGGATCAGTTGGGTCAGTTACCTCGATACTATCGTCATTTGTGTAGGTCACTGTTACATTGTCTGCATTAGCCTTGAAGTTTGTGACTTCATCATTAGTTAACGTAACGGCTGGGGCACTCTTGTCGGCAGTATAGCCAAGCACTTTTGGACTAGTAACGGCTGTAAAACCATCATTTGTGTTGTTTCCATCGTTACTTGTTGCTACGGTCCAGTCACTATAACCAAATAGTTCACCGGTCTTACCATCAACAATTGCTGTCCGGGTGTAACTTGCAGTTTGCGTAACCGTCTTTGGTGTCGCATCGCCGGCACCTTGATAAGTGATTGTCCGACTGACTGTCTTATTCAAATCACTTTCACTGACACCTGCTGGATATTTTGGTCCATCAGGATTATTTGGATCAATTGGATCAGTTGGGTCTTTGGGATCAGTTGGTTTAACAATAACGCCACCATCACTGGTGTAAGTCACCGTAATATCTGCTGAAGCGGCCTTGAAGCCTGTAATATCGGCATCGGTTAATTCAGTCGCACCGACCGTTTTATCTGCCATGTAGCCTGATACAGTCGGATTTTTAACGGCAGTAAAACCGTCATTAGTATCGTCTTGATCACTATTAGCAGTTAGTTTCCAGTCGCTGTAGCCTAGTAGTTCACCAGTCTTGGCATCAACAATTGCTGTTCGGGTATACTTACCAGTTTGGCTAACTGTCTTTGGCGTTGTTACTGCTGGTAAAGCCGGATCAGTGATGACCTTATAGGTAATGGTTCGACTGACTGTCTTGTTCAAATCATTTTCGTCCACACCTGCTGGGTACTTTGGCCCCTCAGGATCAGTTGGATCAATTGGATCGGTTGGGTCTTTGGGATCAGTTGGCTCAACCGTGACGCCACCATTACTGGTGTAATTAACCGTGATATCTTTTGACGTAGCCTTGAAATCAGTGATATCGGCATCGGCCAAGTCAACCGCAGCAACCGTCTTATCAGCCGTATAACCTGGTACTGCCGGGTTCTTAACTGCGATCAAACCATCATTGGTATCGTCTTTATCATTGTTAGTCGTTAATTTCCAATCGCTGTAACCTAATAACTCACCTGTTTTACCATCAACAATTGCCGTTCGTGTATATTTACCAGTTTGGGTAACTGTCTTTGGTGTTGTTACAGCGGGTAAGGCCGGATCAGTAGCAACCTTGTACGTAATCGTCCGACTAACCGTCTTGTTTAGATCACTTTCATCCACACCTGCTGGGTATTTTGGCCCTTCAGGATCAGTTGGATCAATTGGATCGGTTGGGTTCTTTGGATCAGTTGGTTCAACAGTCGTTCCGCCGTTACTGTTGTAATTAATGGTGAGGTCAGCTGAGCCGTCCTTAAAGTTAGTAATTGTATCACCGGCCAATTTGGCATCAGCAACTGTCTTATCAGCCGTATAACCTGGTACGGCTGGGTTCTTAATGGCGATCAAGCCATCATTAGTATCGTCTTTATCGTTGTTAGTCGTTAATTTCCAGTCGCTGTAACCTAATAACTCGCCAGTCTTAGTGTCAACAATTGCCGTCCGGGTGTACTTACCAGTTTGCGTAACTACTTTCGGCGTTGTTACTGCTGGTAAAGCCGGATCAGTGGCAACTTTATAAGTGATGGTGCGACTGACTGTTTTGTTCAAATCATTTTCGTCTACACCTGCCGGGTACTTTGGCCCTTCAGGATCAGTTGGATCAACTGGATCGGTTGGGTCTTTGGGATCTGTTGGTTCAACAGTTGTCCCACCATCACTAGTGTAAGTTACTTTAAGATTAGCAGAATCGATCTTAAAGCCATCTACTTCGTCATTATCTAATTTGACTGCGGCGGCATTTTGATCGGCTGTATAACCTGGCACGTGCGGGCTAACAACGGCAGTAAAACCATCATTGGCATCGTTCTTATCGCTATTAGCACTTAATGTCCAGTCACCGTAACCTAATAATTCACCAGTCTTCGCATCAACAATTGCCGTCCGGGTATACTTGCCGGTTTGGGTAACCGTCTTTGGCGTTGTTACATCGGGTAGGGTTGGATCTTTAACCACGTTATACGTGATCGTCCGACTAACCGTCTTGTTCAGATCACTTTCGTCCACCCCTGTTGGGTACTTTGGCCCCTCCGGATCAGTTGGATCAATTGGATCGGTTGGGTCTTTGGGATCAGTTGGTTCAACGGTTGTTCCACCATTGCTGGTGTAAGTGACTTTGATATTAGCTGTATCAGCCTTAAAACCATCTACTTCGTCATTGCCTAATTTGACTGCTGCAGCGTCTTGATCGGCCGTATAGCCTAGTACGTGGGGGCTGGTAACAGCAGTAAAGCCATCATTCGTCTCATCAGCGTCAGCGTTAGCGCTCAATGTCCAGTCACCATAACGTAAGAATTCGCCAGTTTTGGCGTCTACGATTGCTGTTCGCGTATAAGCGCCAGTTTGAGTAACCGTTTTTGGTGTTGTTACTTTTGGTAAAGTTGGATCAGTGACCACGTTATACGTGATCGTCCGACTAACCGTCTTGTTTAGATCACTTTCATCCACACCGGCTGGGTACTTTGGCCCCTCCGGATCAGTTGGATCAATTGGATCGGTTGGGTCCTTAGGATCTGTCGGGTCAACCGTAACCGTTTCATCCTCCGTGTAATTAACTGTAATGGTTGTATTTTCCGGTGTTTCACCTTTAGCCAATATAACTGCAGCAGGATTAACCGTTGCAACGGTTGCTTGATCAGGTGTGTAGCCCAAAACTTTAGGACTAGTAATGGCGCCATAATTACCTTGTGGTGTCCATGATACTTCACCAGTTGTTTCGTTGGTAACTAGTTTATATTCAACCGTTTGCGCTTTATCAGGAGGAGTAGCGTCACCAGCACCTGTGTAATGAATCGTTTGGGTTACTTTGACGGTCTCTTTATTTTGAACGATACTATCCGCACTTAATTCAACGGTTCGGACAACATTAAAAATTTCTTCAGTTTCTTTACCCAAATACTCGTTATCATCGTCCCCGCCCGATGGATTATTATCTGCCGGAACAGTTGAACGCTCATTACCAAAGGAAGCACCAGTAATATCCGGATTAGCTTCGGCCGTGGCCTTGTCATTAATCGTGGTTCCGGTAACTGCTCCGTGGTAACCTGGTTTAGTGGTCGTTGGCGTGTATGCAGTAAAGACGGTTGCATCATCGGCTGAAGTCCCACTTGCGTCCGTGGTCCAATTAGTATAAACCACATTACCGTCATCATCCAAGTGTGCCGTTCGGTAAATATTCACCGTTGGTTGGGTTTCGTCGGCTGGCACTTTACCAGTGACGCCTTCACCATTAACATAAGTGATTTTTTCGTTGGCAGTCCCCTGGAGGTAAGTTACCCCAGTACCGGTAACATCGCCGGGATTATCTGGCGTATAAATGATCGCAGTAACGTGAATTGCAATATTATCAGTAGCATCATCGGTGAGATTAATAGTGACAGTTTGTCCATCGGTATAGTTAGGATCATCAATTTTAAAACCTTCAGGTGCCGTCACAACGTATGTTTTAGCATCGCCTACAACACCTAGTATTGGTTGAACATCATTAACTACCTTACCAGTAGCGTTGTTAACGTAGCTGACGTTGGCCATGGCCGTATCATTGGCCGCTAAATAATTGAACATATTGTCGTAATCGACAACATCCAGCGTGTATGATGAATACTGGTTTGCTCGCGCATCGGCTTGACTATCATTATAGTCAGTCGTTTGCCCAATATTAGGTGTGTACCAGTTCTTCGTATCATTCATTGAAACCGGACTTGTCCACATAAAGGTACCGTCATTAGCAGCCGTTTGAACCCATTTAGAGGAGTATGAGCCATCCGGGTACTGGGTATAGACGATTTCATAACTCTTTTTAGAGTTGGGATCATTTGTGTAATCCGCAATTGCTTTAAGAACTGCTTGATATTCAGCATCGTAAACTGATTTAATCAGGCTATTAGTGTCAGTCAAACTACCAGAATAGTCGGCGTACTCATTACCGTTCTTATCAATGATAACGGCAGCGTTACCCGTATTGGCCTTGGTCAGTAAATAAGCGCTGGCGTCTTCTGCCTGCCCATTAATGGCCGCATCAAATGCCGCCTTCTTAATCGATTCAGTACTATTGTTTAAATACTGCTGCGTTGTTTGGTAGAAACCATCGTGTGATAATTTGGTTGTATCTTCTTTTTTAGCATCATTATCAAACGAGAGCTTACCACTGGTTGTTGTTTTATCTGATGTTGCAAGAGCTGAACCTGTTCCAGTAATATCACCTTGACCCAAAAGATCATAGAGGTAGTCATTTTCGCCATCAATCGAGGCAATATAGTCGGCTCTTTCAATGACACTGCGGATTGCGGTGTAAATATTAGTGACGTACTGGGAGAAAATTTCTTGAGGGAATTTGATATCCCCAATGGCACCATAGAGACCACCATTTGGTCCGTATTTAAAACCATTCATAATCGTATAAGTGATATCAGCAAAGGTAGTCCCATCATTCAAGAATTGCACATCAAAATCATTTTGGCCGCCTAATGAAACTGGATTACCCATGATCGCTTTTTCCAAATAAGATTGGATCATGGGTTGGAATAACGGAATATAAGCATTCCAAACGTGAACCACATCGTTTAATGACTGTTGAATCGCAGCCCGTGGATCATTACGGGTGTCACCATTATCAGCAACATAATTTGGTGAAGTTGGGTCATTGACAGTTACCATCGCATCAGTGGCCGCCTGTTGGTACATAGCATAGACGGCCTTATTAGCCCTATCAAACGCATTAGTTGTAGTCCCATAGACATCTAAAGGCATATTGGAACCGGACTTAGCATCGCTATCATAAGCAATTGAATTCGCGTAAGTATTAGCGTCTTTTTTCAGGTTCGTGGCCAAAGCAGTATAAAACGCATCAGTCACTTTCGCCCATTGCTTAATAAAGGTTTGATAACCGGCCTGATAATTTAGATCGCCGCCGTTAGTTTTAGTATTCTTACTCCCGGAATCGATCCACCAAGCACTAGGGTTCGTGATATCAATGCCGTAAGGAGTATCCATCGGGGCATAGTCAGAGATATTAACGTTATCTACATTTTGATGAAAGATATTAGTTGCACCTGCATCGCTTGGCACTTCGTAATGAATATCCTTGTCGGTATCAACACCATTAGCAATCCGACCGACTTCATAGACTTTACCTAACCCATAAAGTTGGCTGTATAGTGTATAGCTAACGGCAACTTGGCCAATTAGGTTGGCAACATTTCCAATAGACGCTACCCCTTTATTGTTCTGTAAATCCCAACCAGCCTGCATATAACCATCTTTGTACATTTGGCTGTCAGGATCTGCTACTGCGGCAGCGGCAACTGCAGTAACGGTTACTGGTTGATTAGTTTTTTCGCTTGTGGCCTTAGCACTGGCCTTGGCCGCATCGATTTCTTTACTAGTTGGATTCACTAAATTAGTTGCTGCAGAACTTGTCCCAGCTGAGCTAGCAACCGTTGCAGCAGTAGCGGCCGAACTTACGGCCGTTGAATTATTGGTCGCCGGATTGGCAGTAACGGCTGCTACTGAACTTGGGGCCACAGAACTGACTGGTACAGTACTACTAGCTGCACTAGAACTCGCGGGTGTCATACTTGTGGCCGCGGAACTCACTGCAGTCTTAATTGCGTTGGCACTTGCTGGTGCAACACTGGCGGCGGTAGCACTTTGGGCAGTTGCTTCAGCAGCACGAGAATCTTTAGCAGCCACACTAGTTGCTGCAGAACTTGCTACTGGTTTGCTTTCGGTGACCGAGCTTGAATTAGCAGCCACTTCGGAAGTTGCACCGCTAGTAGCGGCCACTGAATTAGAAACCGCACCACTACTAGTTGCGGTCACATTAGTGGTTGCAGCAGTAACTTCGGCGGCCTTAGCATCAGTTGTTTGAGCAACTGCCCCAATTCCTAATGAAAGCATAGCTAAGCTGGCAAAAACCCAATGTTTGCCGGCCTTGTACATTTTATAGTGTTCATCGACTTTATTTGCGCGTCCAAATCTATTATTTTTACCCATAGACCCTAACTCCTCCTTATAAAAACGTAAAACAAGTAATGTTACTTCCCCATTTTTCAGCAATTCAACAAATTTGGTTTTGCTGAAGAAACCGCTTCCTCCTATAAATTAAGTCTATAAGGTAAAGAATTTATACTCAACGTCTCTTCAGACCAAAATGTTTGCCCGAAAGGGAAAGTTAAAAAACATTAAACTATTATATTTTTATTGGAGAGATTAATTTAAGCTTTATTTTTATGGATAATCAATGTATACAATTATTATTCTTTATAATTGGAAATTTAAAACCAGAAAAATAAAAAAGCTGTGGCAAATTTTACTTTTACCACAACTTCTGTCGATGACTCAATTTTTTATTCACATTCAAAAACTACGCTAGCTAAATACGTTAGAGTCTAATTAGTTCAAGTTGCATTGCCTTTGCAACAGCTCCCGCCCGACTAGTTACTCCCAATTTATTATAAATATTGGTTAAATAGCCCTTAATCGTTCTTTCGCTAAAATGAAGTTCTTGCGCAATCTCAAAATTATGTTCACCTTTAGCAACTTTTGTAAGAATATCTAAATCTTCATTAGATAATGAATACCCCAAGCTTCGTGAATCAACCGCATTTCTTAATAAGTCTGGTGATACAATTAGTTTACCATTCATCGTATCCTGAATCGTTTGAAAAATTGTCTGCGACGAGGCGTATTTCAGTAAAAAGCTATCAGCTTTCAGGGCCATCGCTTCATTAAATACCTTAACGTCATCATAAGTCGTCAGAATGCAAACCTTTATTTTTGGAAACTGTCGCTTAACGCGCTCAAGTGTTGAAATACCATCTAGTACCGGCATCCTAACATCTAATAGCATAATATCAACTGCAACTGTGTTCAATTTTTGCAATGCAAGTTGGCCGTTTTCCGCTTCAGCAACAATTTTGAACTTTGAGTTACCAGCAAATACTGCCTTTAATCCTTCTCTAAAAACTGGATGATTGTCAACGATCATTATTCTTATCATATTGGTCTCCTCCAAGTGGAATATCAATTACGATAGTGGTTCCCTCGCCCTTAACCGATTTAATCGCAAACTGTCCTTTTATCGCTCTGACCCGTTCAGCTATATTTTCCAAGCCAAAGTTCAGATCACTTTTGGTGACGTTCTTTACATCAAAGCCGTTTCCAAAATCAATTATCTTCAACCGATAATTTTCTTTGCCGCGCTCCCCAAAAACGACGGCATTATTCACACCGGCGTGTTTGGCCACATTAATTAAACATTCATGAATAACCATCTCAAGCTGCGAAAATACATCCCGAGAAAATTCTGGTTCATCCTTAATTGTACTTTTGACATCTAATTGGTAATTTTTCTTAAAAGAATTACTTAAAATATTAATTCTGGTTTTCAAACTTAACTCTTGATTAACCCTCAAGTCCTTAACAATTGCACGTGAGTCAACAACCATTTTACGTGAGCGCGCAATAACGTGTTCAATCTCCGCCAAACTTTTTTCACACGCCTCACCGTTTCGCATTGCGTTAGCAGTGGCCTCTAAAGTCAATAAATTCCCGATGATTTGTTGAATGATTGAATCATGAAAATCACGGGCAATTCGATCTCGTTCGACCTCAACCGTTGTTTGTTCAACTTGATCGTAAACATTTTCTAATTGTTCAAACAATTGCCGGCTTTTTTTCAGTTCAATGAATTGTTTCGTGAACACACTTTGGGTATACAGCGCCGCAAAAATGAGAAACGCTGTCACTTCCAATAAAAGAACTGTGTGCCCAAAACTTGCCATTCTAAGAATATTGTGGAGATACATGGCAGCAAAAATAATGATGACTAACGCCAACGCAATTCTTTGCTCTTTTCCCACTTGAAAATTCCAAATTTCTAGTAAAATAACCGGTGCCATCCCTAGTAAAATGGGCATACAATCCCCAATAAGAAAGTAGGAACCAATCGTCACAATCAATTGTGTAAAAATAACAAGTTCAATTCTAAGTTTGGTTAAATAAGAAAGTAACGCAATTTGAATCAACATACTCACAAAGAATAATCCTAAATAAAACCAGTTACTTATCTTACCTGGAGATAAAACGCCTTCAATTGTTACTGAAATAATGTAAATAACAACAACATAAAGAATGGCTGTCCCCTTAGTTTTGTTGAACATTTCAATCTTTGTCTTTTTTAGTTCAAATTCTTTCATATTTTGACCACCTAATTAACCATTATTCAGATACTCCTTATTGTTATTATACAATAGTATTTAAGTAGACCGTGTTAACCACAAAAATAATTAGGCCGTAATCCCACCAAAAAAGAAGTGTCCCAAAAGTCGGTTTTGGGTTCACTGCGTAACGTAAGCTAATCCAATAACCGTACTATAGTTGTTGGATTAGCTTTAGTTAGGCACATGAACTCAGACTTTTGACGCACATTCTAGCGTAATATTCGGAAACAATAAAAGGCCAGGGCAAAAGCCCCAGCCTCTTTTATATTTTTCTTTGCAGTCTAAAAGATTTAACACCAACAATAAATAAGGTTGCCATCTATTCATAAGTTCGATTTATTTTATGATTATTCGGGTACAAGGAGAAGCGTTCCGAACGATAAGTGTAGCCCTTAGTGCCCAGATTGTTTAATTGAACGTTAAAGACCTGCTGATTGGTCTTTTTATTGACCTCAATAATGTCACTTCGGTCACCACCATTAAGAAAGCCAAAGCAGAGCAGCCGATTGGTGGCACTTAGATAACGGTCGGAACCAATAATTTGACTGAAATTTTGTTTGCCTAATGACTTGCCGTACGACCAGGTCTGCCGAATTGTCTTTGTCTTCTCGTTAATGGCGTATTGCACGCCTTCAGAATACTTTTCACTCGTTTTCTTCGGTCCGTTGGTAATCGCAATATTATTGTTAAAAATAATCAGATCTTTCAACTGTTGGTTATTTTGGTCGGGTAACAGGATAGCCGCGTGCTGCCCGCCAGGATAGGTAATCTTTCCTTTTACCGTTAACACTTTGTTACGGTAACTTACTGGCCAACTGGACTTTTTCTTACCGGAAAACAGCCACTTGATCCGATTAGTCTTATAGTTCATTTTCAGCACTAAATCCTGGTGGCGACTAGAAATTACTAGGCTATTATCCGATTTATCGTAGTACAGCGAGTTCATGTGCAGCCAATCAACTTTACCATTGTTTCGTTTTTCTGAAGTAAACTTGCGCCACATTTTGGCGGGTAAAATCTTCTTCATGTCAATCACTTTCGTAATTTTACCCGTCTTATGCGATACCTGAACGATGGTGTCTTCGATGTATTTGCTACCGCCGTCAGAAACCGTCATTAACAAGTCACGATTCGGCAGTTCAATCGCATCATGGTGAACCACGGTGACATCATCATCCAGATTTTCACTATTAGAGCTCTTGGCCTCACTGGAAAAATGATATTCCTTATAAACGCGCCCAATAAAGTCTGTCTCCAGCATTTCATTGTAAACTTTGGCCGAATTATTCTTCTTAGCGAGGTACATTAGATGCCCGTTTTGTAGCTCCTTGAAAACATGCTGCGAATAGTTTGTCGAATACCAACGAATGTTACCATCAGCATCGATTCCAAATGGTTGTTTAGTTGTCCGAACGATGAAGGTTAATTTATCTTGGCCGATGACCATCTTCTGTTTATTCGCCGTTTTAACGTTAATTTTGATCGCCGCTAAGGCCGCCGGTAATTTGGCTGTTTTAAGCCGCAATGTTTTGTGGGTTATTTGACCGTTTTTCTGTTTAAGCGTTACTACGACGGTATTATTGTAATCAGCGTACAAACCCAGAATCGATAATTGATGCTTGTGTTGGTAACCTGAATAAGTTGTTTTAATCGATGTCTTTGCCGATTTGCCAACGACGCGCAAGCTTACCTGACTAGCAGTCTTGGTCTGAAACTCAACCAAAGCAGTTAGTGGTGACGTCTGATAAGGATTTATCTTAACATACATGTTATTTTCGGTGTAGTTACCAGAATTTAATTTTTGTTGGTATTTCTTAGTTGCCTGGGCCTGCCTTTTTTGACGGGTTGTGATCAGACTACTATTTAAATTAGCACTGATCTTTTTTGCCGAAATAGTACCTGCATAACGTTGCTGGTGCCAGCTAATCCCCAATATCACTAAAACAACCACTAAAATAAGCGCGCTTATAAAACCAACCCGATGTCGTTTCACTATCTCCAAACCTCCACAAACTATTTTTCAAACATAAAAACTACCGTTGCAATTAATTTTAAACTAGTTTTAGTGTTAATGAGTGAAATCTTTTCTTTTTTTCGCAAATTCGCTCAGCAAAAATTGCACTGGCCTGATGGCGATCAAATAAAGCAGATTAAAATTAACTACGCTTTTCTACCTAGCCCCACTTTTGACTGGATTCGGTATAATTTGGATAATGCTGCACCTGCCGAAAACCAGTTGTTTCCGCGACAACGTACAGCGGTCGCTTTCGTGAAGAGACAAAGATCCGGTAAAGGTACGTGCTCACCAGGCCGATACTTAACAAAATTAGGCTAGTTGTTAAAAGTAGCGTGGCCAACAATAAATCACTTTCACCAGCAGTGCCGCTAACAACAATGTGAATAAAAGCCACAACACTCAGTAAAAATAAACCAGCACCGGCCCAAACGGAAAATTGTAGCGGCAGCCCCGAAAAGGACGTTAATCCGTCAATCGCCAAACCAAACATCTTATTCAAAGGATATTTCGATTGACCTGCAATTCGTTCATGCCGTTCGTAAGTGACCGCTGTTTGCTTGAAACCAACCCAGGAAACTAGACCACGAACAAAGGGTCCCGGCTCATCCAATTTGGCTAAAACTGTTACCACTCGTCGATCCATTAGGCGAAAATCGCCAGTATCAAGGGGAATGTCAAGCGGTGTCGCCCGTTTTAACACCCGGTAAAAAAGTTTGGCCGTCAATTTTTTAAACCAAGTCTCACCATCGCGGCCGAGACGCTGCCCGTAAACAACTTGATTACCGGCGCGCCAACATTTAATCATCGCTGGAATCACTTCCGGTGGATCCTGAAGATCGGCGTCCATCACCACAACGGCATCCCCAGTAGCATAGCGAATGCCCGCCGTAATCGCTAATTGATGGCCAAAATTTCGCGAAAATTGAACTAAACGAATCGCATCATCATTCAGGCGCGCCTGCTTAATCAACTGTGCACTGGCATCAACTGAGCCATCATCCACGAAAATCATTTCGTAAGCTTCATCCTGATTAGAAATAAATTGCTCCAGTGCCGCAATGGTTGCCAGAATACCGGCTTCTTCATTATAGACTGGCAAAACAATGGAAATTTTTGGTGTTTGGGTTCCAATCATGCTACTTCCTCCTTAACAATAAGGTCTATTTTACGTCGAAAACGTAAAATCTCATTTGCGGCGGATATCCATTCTCCTAGTGCTAACTGCATACACTCGAAACATGGCCCTCCTTAATAATAAGGTCTATTTTACGTCGAAAACGTAAAATCTCATCTGCGGCGGATATCCATTCTCCTAGTGCTCACTACGCACACTCGAAACATGGCCCTCCTTAATAATAAGGTCTATTTTACGTCGAAAACGTAAAATCTCATCTGCGGCGGATATCCATTCTCCTAGTGCTCACTACGCACACTCGAAACATGGCCCTCCTTAATAATAAGGTCTATTTTACGTCGAAAACGTAAAATCTCATCTGCGGCGGATATCCATTCTCCTAGTGCTCACTACGCACACTCGAAACATGGCCCTCCTTAATAATAAGGTCTATTTTACGTCGAAAACGTAAAATCTCATCTGCGGCGGATATCCATTCTCCTAGTGCTAACTGCGCACACTCGAAACATGGCCCTCCTTAATAATAAGGTCTATTTTACGTGAAACTTACCGTAGAATTTTAATATCATTTGAAACACACTCTAGTAAATATCACTTAAATCGTACAAAGTTCCTGATTCTTGACCACCAGGTTGCATTGCCTGTGACTTAGTTCCGCCGCTTGGCATTTTGCCTGCCTTAGTAGTTAGATTAGCAGAGCTACTACCATTACTAGTTTGCGCTCCTTGTGGCCCAGCAACATTGGCACCGCCAGAACCTGTTGGCTTACTAGTTGGCTTGGCCCCCGTAGGTTGACCCTGCATTGACTTGGTGTTTGTTGGCCCTTTTTCAACATTGTTCACTTCGGTAGTTCGTTGACTAGTGTTAGTTGTGCCACCATATTTGCTAGTAGCCACTTTCTTAGCGTGCTTTTTAATCCAGTTAACAATGGCCGTGTTGCCGCTCTTACCAGATGAATAGTAATACTTAAGTTGACCCGTTTTAACTAATTTTTTAAATTGTTTTAGCGTGATAGCGGGATCAGTGCCATTAAAACCGCCCATCGCCATAACGGCCTTGCCAGTTTTAATAATGTACGGCGCCGCAGTTCCAGAATCACTAGTGGCAAAGAGGTACTTCGCCTGACCTTGGTTTTTCTCCAGATAGGCTAACAACTTTTTATTAACCGTACCGGAACCGACACCAGCATTAGCCTGTTGGCCACTGCTTAATAGATCAGGACCAGCCGTCGGAATGCCCGCCGATTCAGCCGCAATCGTTGGCGTTAAGGACCACCAAGTTGGTGCCAGCATGATCGTACAAAGGGCCAGAATAAATGCTGGCCTAGCTAACCCACGACTATGACTAATGATAATAATGATACTAAAAACGGCTAAAGCGATAATTAACCAACTTAGCCAAAGGTAATAATCGGCCACGTACCACGCCTGCAAAAGAGCAGTAACGGCAATGGCAACGGGCAATAACGCAGTTCGCCACAGTCGTTTTTCTTGTTTGGCATCCGCCCACAAAGTTGTGAGACCAATCCCGGCCAAAGCCGCAATCGGTGGCGCCAACATAATCATGTAATACGGATGGAAGAAACTGGCAACCGAGAAGAAACCAAAAACTGGCACTAGCCAACCTAACCAGAGAACCAGTTCCTTTTGCGCTTGACTTAATTGGTACCAACGGCGCTTAGGATCAACAAAATAGCTAAAACTGCTGATGACACCAATTAAGGCAAGTGGTAATAACCAACTAACTTGTCGACCTAACGATTTTTGGAAAACTCGAGTAATCCCTGCTGTGCCAATATCAAAGGCACCACCACCTGCACCGGCTGTGCCACCACCTTGGCCAGTTTTACCACCGGTGACGTTCCCAGCAGCACTTGGTCCGCCAGTCGTACCACTTTGCTGACCACTAGGTACTTTAGGCTTAGCGCCAGTTGGTGTCGTTTGTGTTTTACTACCAGTTGTTACTTTCACTTCTTTAATCGCTTTTTTGGGTGCGTTTGTTTTTTCTTTACTGCCGCTCATTCCAGGAAAAGTACCGCCAGTGCCGGTTGTTTGACCTAATAAACGTTGACTACCATTGTAGCCAAAGGCCAGTTCAAGGACCGAATTGTGTTCTGAACCACCTTCATAAGGTCGATTCTGGGCCGAAGTCAAATCAACTGATAACGGCCAGGCCAATGTAAAAATGGCCAGAACAACAGTCGCAACCGATAAATCAAGAATTTTTTTGGGCCATTTAATTTTGGCCGCCAGCCAATAAAAGACGTACATTGCTGGCAGCACCATGAAGGCTTGCAGCATTTTTACGTTAAAGGCGACCCCGATTAGGGCAAAACTGACAAACAGCCAGCGTTTTTTCCCCGTCTTAGTTGCTTTAACTAAAAAACTAAACGCCAATAACAGGAAAAAGACTAAGGTTGCATCCATGTTATTCGTTCGTGAATCGGCCACCACAATCGGTGTCAACGTCATGATAAGCGCGGTGAAGCGGCCTGCAATTCGACCAAATGTTGGTGTCACCAGCCGATAAAGCAGATAAACCGAACCAACGCCGAACAAAACGGACGGCAATACAACACTCCAGCCATGAACACCAAAAATCTTTGCGCTAATCGCCATAAACCATAATGCAACTGGTGGCTTATCAACAGTGATGTACCCCGCCGGATCAAAACTGGCGTACCAAAAATTTTTCCAACTCTGCGTCATACTCGTAATCGCAGCCGTGTAGAAATCATTGGCCGAGCCAGCTTTCCAAATCTGCCAACCATATAAAAATAGCGCAACTAATAAAATTAAAATTAGAAAAGGATCAAATTTTTTACTAAAGAATCTTTTCTTCTGTTTAGTTTGCATCAGTTAACCACCTACTCCAGTCACTTAATTTAAATTGAGCTTGCTTTAGCGGCCGTATATAGCGGTCGATCATTACCAATCGTTTGATAAGTGCCACCTCCAATATGAATACAGGGTCTAGGTGCTGCCCCAAAAATATTTTTGATTTAGGTTTTCCTAACCAATTTAGCGAGTGTTTGGAAAATACTTTTATTAGTATTTTCCTGACTAATTTGGTGTAAACGTATTTTAAACACTCTTTTAGCTTAGTGGATCAACCATAAATGAAGCTTAAAACTGAGAAGGGTTTGACTAATCACTGATTGGCACGTATTTTAAATAGTAATTGACGGCCCATGTTTTTAGACCTATTTGGTGTATCTATTACGCAATCTGGACCGTGTCTGAAAAAGCAAATTTCTGCTTTTTCAAACACTTCCTAGGCCAATCTAACTAACTTTATTTAAATTAATTTAAAGAGGTGCTAGCTTATTGCAAGCAAATATTTTAATTGTTGAAGATGATACGATCCTAGCAAACGATATTGCCGAAATGATCACACCTTTCGCGAGTTCAACTATTGCCCATGATGGTGAAAATGGCGAATTATTGGGAAAAAACGGTATCTTTGATCTGGCCATTCTCGACTTGATGTTGCCCCAAGAAAATGGCTACGACGTCTTAGGCCATTGGCGAACGGAGCAACACTTGGAATTGCCCATCCTTATTTTGACCGCCAAGGATACACTAACTGATAAGCTACGCGGCTTTAATCTTGGTGCAGATGATTACCTGACAAAGCCCTTTCACCGGGAGGAGTTAATTGCCCGGATCAAGGCACTGCTCAAACGCAGTGGTCTGCTCAGCGATGAAACGTTACTTCAGGTGGCCGACTTTACCATTGACCTTAACCGCCGCACCGTAACCTATAAAAAGCAATCCTTGCAGTTGAATGGTAAAGAATTTGATTTATTGGTGTATTTTGCGCAAAATCCTAACGTTATTATTACAAAGGAACGTATTTTTGATCGTCTTTGGGGATTTGAGTCGGAAACGGCCCTAACTGTTGTCGAAGTTTACATTAGTAATTTACGAAAAAAATTAAAAACTGTCACCGCCGATCAATCAATCAAAACACTACGAAACGTCGGTTATCTATTTGAGGTGAACAAATGAAACAATTAAAAAATTCATTTCAAAAACGCCAGCAGCTAAAGCTATTTGGTACCTTTTTAATTAGTTTTATCCTCCTTTTTTTAGTTTTAGGTGCAATTGTTGGCTTTCTTTTTCAACACTCGATCTACCAAAACGTTAACCAATCACTGCAAATTCAAAAGGAGCAAATTTTAGGTGAAGGGACGCCTAACCGCCATCCGCTTAAACCGCAGCAACGCCAAAAGAATGGCCACCAGCGGCCACCGATTTCCGGTGCGCCCTTTCAAACAAATATTATCGTTTTTAACGCGGCCGGTAAGGTACTCAACCGTGATGTTCTAGGGGCCCGTAACTACCAGCTTTTTAATCAGGTTAAGCTAAACAAGAATCAGCTCAACCAAGTCACTAATTTGGATTTCAACACCAATCAACGAACTGCCAGTCAATTTCGCACGTTACTTCTTAAGGTCAGTGGGAAAAGTAGCCAGCGTGAGTACGCCGGGCACTACGTTTTAATTCTTATCAATACTGACGCAGAGGCCCTAGCAATTCACAGTATTTTTCGATCATTATTCATCACAATGATTATCTTCACGCTACTGGCAACTTTGCTGGCGTTTTGGCTTTCCCGAATTGGTATGCGGCCAATCATCACGGCCTGGCATAAACAACAAGAATTTAGTGCCAACGCGGCCCACGAATTACGCACACCTTTGGCAATTATTCAAAATCAATTAGAATATCTGCTTACAAAACCCCACCAACCAATTCTTGCTGAGGCCGAAAAAATCACCATTTCTTTGAATGAAACTAGCCGAATGAAGGCCCTCACTGAGCAATTACTAACGTTGGCCCGCTCAGACGCGGATGTGCTCCAGCTTAAGCCCAGTCAAGTTGGTTTAAAGACATTGAGTGAACAAGTCACAACGCCCTACTTGGAAATTGCTGCTAGCCAGCACAAAAGTTTGCGTTTAGAAACTCAGGCAACTGCTTTAATTACGGTAGATCCTGATTTAATCAAACAGTTAATTATTATTTTGTTGGATAACGCCGTGAAGTACACGCCGGCTGGTGGCACCATCATCTTCACAACACTAGTTAGCAATGACCATTGGGGAATCAAGGTCAGTGATACTGGCTGTGGCATTCCAGACGGCAGCAAGAAACAAATTTTTGATCGCTTTTACCGTGTCGATTCTGCTCGCAAAAAAGAACAAACGGGTTACGGTCTTGGCCTATCAATCGCCAACTGGATCACCACGCAACACCACGGCAAGATCAATGTGGTAGATAATCATCCCCAAGGTAGTATTTTTAGGCTAACTTTCCCGCGCCGTGTTCACTATCGTTAAGGATTTCCGGCACGTTTTTTCTGAAGCTATTCAAAAATAAAACTAGCGACTACAACAAAAATAAATTTTGTCATAGTCGCTAGTTTTTTATAGAAAAATTTAGTTGGCTGTGTAGCGTTGCAGTCCTTCATAAACCAACTGAGCAACGTGTTGTTGATAGGCCGCCGAACTAATATATTGATAATCCGTGTAATCATTGATGTAGCCCATTTCCAATAAAACGGCCGGCATTTGGCTATCACGAATGACCTGAAAATTACCGTATGCCGTTCCACGATTGGTCAAACCAAGGCCACCAAGTGACTTCGATAACGCTTTGGCAAATGGCTTACTGGCCGCGTGGTAGTAATAGGCCGTGAACCCTGATGCAGTGTTTGCTACCGGGGTTGAATCAAAATGGAAGCTAATGAATAGACTTGCGCCCCGTTTATTGGCCAAAGCTGGTCGACTTGCTAGGGCAACAGTTTGATCGCTATCCCGGGTTAAAATCACCCGAGCGTAGGACGATTTCAATTGTTGTTTCAACGCCAACGCCATTTTTAAAGTGTACCTTTTTTCTTCAGTGTCATTGGTTGCTAGTGCCCCCGAGTCGCTGCCACCGTGTCCAGGGTCAATCACAATTGTTTGTTCGGCCAGCCGATTAGTCGCCGTAGTAGCATTGTAATCACTGTGAATTAGCCACGTCGGTAACCAGCCCGTTCGCCCGTGATAGCGCACCTTATCCCAACCATTTTTCTGCTGTAAATAAGTTACCGTCTTGTTCTTGGTAACCGTCACTACTGCCTTACTAGAATTTGGTGCTTGCCGCATAACTAAGGCCGGAGCAGTTACGGTAATTTTTTGCCGGTGCACAAAATGATCAATGCCTAACCAAATTAGGCCGCAGACCGCCAGCAGAATTAGCAGTCGCAGTAGCTGTAAAATATTAAAATGCTTTTTTTGTCGTTGAGCTCGTCGCAAAAATTGTCACCTTCCGTAATTGACTTAAAGCAGATTAAAGGCGTTAGGTTTCTCATTGATCGCACCCAATATTAGCCGGCCTCAATTTGTAATTTAGTCATATTAGCTAATTTAGAATTCACTAGATCATTTTAATTGACCTACCTAAAACTAACCTTAAAATAACCCAAATAAATTGGGTTGACTCTACTGATTATCGATAATATAGTTTGACTAGTCACTACTTTGTTCAACTTTTAAGGAAGTCTTACGTTTGAAGCAAAATCAACCTTTAAAACTTAATTCACAAATTTCACAGCGTAAGCCGGAAAATGTCGTCCACCTTAATAATCGCTGTCCTTTTTGTGACACCAATAGCTTAACTAATATTTTGGCCAGTGACAATGACCTTATTTGGTTAGAAAATAAATATCGCACATTAGAGAATACTTGGCAAACGGTCATCATTGAATCAGGTAATCACTTCGGCGATATTTCCAATTATTCCCAGGCACACAACCATAAATTATTTGCCTTTATCCTTGCGTGTTGGCAAAAGGCGGAGCAAAATGAAAAATTTAAAAGTATTTTACTCTTTAAGAATCACGGTCCGCTATCTGGTGGTAGTCTAAGCCACCCTCATTTACAATTAGTTGGTCTTGAGCAACAAGATGGCTATTCCGAGATTAATTCAACCAATTTTCAGGGCACGATCATCGCCAAGAATCAATTTATTGAACTCAACATTTCCGCCCAACCAATTATGGGTTCCACTGAATTTAATTTGATCATTAACGCTACTTCGGCTCTCGATTGGCTGGCGGATTACACGCAAGTCATCACCCGCTACATCATCACCACTTATTTTCAAGGTAAATATGATAGTTACAACCTCTTCTTTTACCACCGTGCCCATCAAATTATCTGTAAGGTGGTCCCCCGTTTCATTGTTACGCCCTACTTTGCTGGCTACAAGATTGCGCAGGTGGATGATGAACACCGAAGTGATGAAATTAAGCTTGCGGTACAGGAACTGTTACGGCAACGGGGATTGCTTTGAAATTAAAAAAAGGATGGGAATGGGCCAAAGGAAGGCTACTGGATTAGCTGTAGGCAAGCATGTGAACCCAGACCTTCGGCTCACGTTCTTAGACTAATGCACAGAAATAGTAGGCAACTAGGACCTTTGTCTGAGCCTCGTTCCTAAAACTAAAAATCTCAAATGTAAGCAGTAAATAACTGACCGACTTCAAAAATAATTTAATTCAAGTTATGATTGCCTCATCAAATAATTGGTGAGGTGATTTTTATTGGATAAACCGGATATTGTTCAAATTAAAATGGATCATTCTGGTTCTCAATCGCG